>NZ_JAWORT010000007.1:0-249322 GCF_033337975.1 Vibrio sp. Vb2880 | reverse complement strand
AGTTCTTTTAGTTGTTGATTTCATAACACTCTCCAATTTTGGGGGTGGAAAGTGTCAACCTTATTTAGGACGGCACACCTAATACGAAAAAAGTCCGCAAGCTAGTGCGGACTTTTTATTGGAAAGCATTTAGCAATCTAGCGACAGTGCTAGTCAATCAATCCGTATTCTTTGCTCAGAACCTCGATGATTTCCGCTTTCGGATTCTCACTCAAATGAATCGGCTTGCCTGTAATCTTCTCGGCAATACCAATGTAAGTGCTCGAAATCGCCATCAAAGATTCGACGGGCAAAGCATTATCACGAGCGAGAGCTTCGCGCTCAGGCATACGTTCTTTGTTTAGCAAGATATCTGGGTCAGGGAAGTGGTTAAGTAGGAACTGGCGGAAACCTTCTTTTGAGTTCTCTACGATGTGACCTGCTTGGTACTCTTTAGCATCCCATATACGAGACGAGTCTGGTGTACCCACTTCATCCATGTAAATCAGCTTTTCATTGCCAGCAGCATCATGAACATAACCAAATTCGAATTTGGTATCGACAAAGATTTGGTCGATTTCTTCTAACGCTTGGCTGATAACGTTAAAGCCTTCTTTCAGCAATTTTTCGTAGAGTGCGATATCGTCAGCGCTTGAGAAGTTAAATGCTTCGTAGTTGTCTACGATGTTTTGACGAGTAATATTTACGTCATCCGCTTCTGGCACACCGGGAATGCCTTTTAGAATGCCTTTTGTGGATGGGGTCATTAGCAACTCTGGCAGTGCTTTGTCTTTTCCTAACCCTTCAGGAAGTTGGATTCCACAAAACTCGCGCTCGCCATTTGCGTAAGCGCGCCACATCGAACCCGTGATGTATTTGCGGCAGATGGCTTCGATTTTTACCGGTTTGGCTTTTTGTACAATCCAAACAAATGGGTGAGGAATGTCTAGAATATGGCTATCTGCTAAGCCATTTTCTTTGAACAGTTTGAACCAGTGATTAGAAATCGCATTAAGCGCAGCCCCTTTACCCGGGACACCATTAAGACCACCTTCAGCATGCCAAATACAATCGAATGCAGAGATTCGGTCGCTAATCACCATGATAGCCAAAGGCGCATCTGGAGCGACATTGTATCCTTTTTCTTTGATCAGTCGGGCGCTGTCTTCTTCAGTTAACCAGTAAACTGAACGAACTTTTCCACTATGAACGGGTTTATGGGTGCGAATTGGCAGGTCGTCATTGACGGCAAGTACTTGATTAGCAAGGCTCATTGCGACATTCCTATCATCTTAATCAAACGTCAGAAAGAGAAGATATTCAGCAAAATGTGGGCGCTGAATAAATCGAATGTGGGCATCATACCAGAACTATTTTAACTCGCCAGAGAAAAAGCAAACGTTTGCCTGTTTTCTTTAATACAAAAAAATGCCCCCTTAAAAAGGAGGCGAGATGCAGGATAGATAACGTCGAACTTATTAGTGGTACTTATTAACTCTGCCTTCGACGAAAAAGACTTCACACTGATAGCGCTGCGCCACGTCGCGCAGCATAGATTGATTCATAAGTGCAATTTTATTGGATGCGACAACAGCACTGGCATTACCTGATCGGATGGCTTTTATCACGATCTCGACTTCTGAAAGCTGTTGAGAGGGCTTCATTTGAATAACGTTTTTACAGCAAATATTAGAAGCAGTGAGTTGTTCAAAGTCTGGACGAGGGCAGTCTGCTGTAAACAAAATCCATTGTTTCTGCTGCGATAAAACAGCCAGCTTAGATAGAAGCTGATCCGAAACGGCCATGGGCTTAGTTGCTTGTGCCAATACGTTGTAGCGAGAGTATGTATGAGATTGACTTTGTAACTGCATCTTACTGTTCCTTTATACATGCTGTATGTGTATACAGTAGTTTGTTTTGGCGACCTGATCAACCAGTTTCTCAAAAGTTATTTGCGGTTTTTTGAAAAGGAAATAAAAGGATTTTACTTTAAGTAATTGAATTTATTTGTTTATTTTTCATTTCTGATATGTCTAACATCAATTTAAAAATGTGAGGTGAGTAGAAAGTTGGACGAGAGACATACAGGGGTTTACTACTGTATATACAGGTGTTTTTCACGGACAGTGGTTTGTATACAGTGGAAGAGGGCTGATAGCCGATGCGACATGCTATGTAGGATAGGAGGGAATACGAGATAGAGATTGGAAATAGGCTTGGGCGATCAAAAAAGCGCCTTATAAAAGGCGCTTTTGAAAATCAGTTCCATTGATTCCGTCTTGCTTAGCTCGCTCGTTGCAAACGTTCGCGCATTTGCAATTCGCCTTGGTTAAATAGGCGCACGTCGATTTTCGCCATATCGTAACAAGCTTTACATGAGTAGTGGTGCTTGCCATCTAAATAATCGTGACGAGTTACAAGACTAGGTTTTTTACACCAATCACAGGTGCCTTCTTCAGTGAACATTGATTTTCTCCCCACCTAGATTAATTTGAGTCGTTAGGTGTTATTTTGCGCCGGGCATTATGGCATAAAAGCGCGACTTAAGTTAAATGTCTGTTAATTTCTTTGAGAGGGAGATCGATTGCGGTGCTTGATTATATGGGAATAAAAGCATGGCAGCCAAAGTATCCTGACCTATTTTTACTGTTTTGTAACATTTTGTGAGACGAGCTTAAAGGCATGATTGAGTCGCTTCATTTCTTCTTCACTGCCCCTTGTGTCAGGATGATAAAGCTTTGATAATTGTCTATAGCGTAGCTTGATTGCCTGTAAATCAGGGATGGTTTGTGGTGTGTAGCCAAACATAGCACACGCGACGCTTAGCTTATGGTTTTCTGCCTGAGTTTTGGGTTTCTTAAATTCTCTGAATACTTTCTCTAACTGACGCTTCAGTTGCTTGTTCGTAAACTCTAGCTCTTTTATTTTTTCCGCCATTCGTTGATTTTGGCTTTCCTCTTTGGCTTCACGCGCTTTTCTATTCTGCTTAAGTTTTTTGATCGCGAGGAAACTTAAGCCGCTGATGATGAGGATCGCCGCTAGCCAAATCAGCCATAGAAACTGCGAGTGTTTTACTTTGGGGGTTGCAACTGTGCTTTTCTCTTCTTGTGTTTGCTCTGCTTTTTTATCGAGCGACTTTATTTGCGAGACTTGTTTAGCTCGTAGTTGGTTGAAGCGCAGCTCTAACAGTTGATTATAAGCTTGTTCTGCTGCTGGATTATGCTGAGAAGCCATTTGATACAAGGCTTCAGTCAATTGAGAAGTTGTGACCTTACCTGGATTGCGCTGAATAAAATCGGCGAGAAGAAAGCCACGATCGGTTGGGTCATTGAGTGCGATAGAGGTTAGCCAATATAACGCTTGTGTTTCATTTTTTTCGCCATTTATCCCTTTAGCAAAGTCGTTCGCGAGCTGTTTTTGCGCAGGGAGGTAACCTTGGTTGGCGGATTGCTCTAGCCAGTAGCGTGTTTCTGGTGAGGCTTCAGCTTCGTTTGATGCCAATAATTGTTGTGCGTACTCGTATTGTTCGATGGGGTCATTTGGAGCTTGAGAGGCAAGTGAGTAGCCAGAAAAGCTGAGGCTAAATAAGCAGAGTAGGGCAGACGTTTTGACAGACATTAATATGTCAGGCCTAACGATAATGGTTAGGCCTGCTCCGGTAATTTTTTATTATTACCGTTATGGTGCAACCAAATTACTTCAGTGGCAAGATCTGGATTTCAACACGACGGTTGCACGCACGACCTTCAGAAGTTTGGTTTGAGCAAATTGGGTTACGTTCGCCGTAGCCGCGTGCAATTGCACGACCAGGTGCAACGTTTTGAGATACTAGGAATTGACGTACGGACTCTGCACGGCGCTCTGACAACGTTTGGTTGTATGACTCACTACCTGTGCTATCCGTGTAACCGTCAATAACGAGACTGGTATCTGGGTACTCAACTAGGATGCGAGCAACACCGCGTAGAGTATTATGGATACTAGCATCAAGCTGGTAAGAGCTTGAAGAGAAGCCGATACCGTTTTCCATACGCAGTAAAAGCTGATTTTCACCAACACGCTGAACTTGTACGCCAGAGTTTAGCAAAGCGCGACGTAATTCCGCTTCTTGTTGGTCAAAGTAGTAACCAACGCCAGCGCCAGTCGCTCCGCCTGCGGCTGCACCAATGAGTGCATGCTGACGACGTTCTTTAGCATCATCACCCGTTGCTAGGCCGATTGCTGCGCCAGCGATCGCACCAATAAGCGCGCCTTGCGTGGTGGAGTTAGTTTCGTATTCACCCGTTGTTGCATTTTGGCGTTGAGTGGCTTGACAGCCAGTAAGAGCTAGCACTAGAGCTAGTGCAATAGGCATCTTTTTCAAGGGAAAATCTCCGTATAAAACTGAGGCGAAACCATGCCTCATAATGGGATGCGAATTATGAATAAACAAGCATTAATATTTGTTATGAGAAAGTAAGATTGATAAGAGTTTCTGTAAGAAAATTCCTATCAATACTGCCAAAGCTCTCAAAGTAAGCCCCATAGACATCGAAGTCATTGCTGCTTATGTGAATCCTTTACTATCCTGGCTATTTCGATGAATCGCCCAACATTTTGCGTGCTTGTTCGCCGCCCACTCCACGGTTAACTGAAACCTTTCTACCTTTCTTTAAGCCCACTTCGTAGTCTTCAGTTAGGTTTTTCATCGCTTCTTTCAATTGCTTCTTGAACGTTTCGCGGTCAATGTTTTGGAATTCTTTATCAATATAGTCATTAATTTTATTGGCCGACTCTTCATCTGGAGAAATAATTGGCAATTTTTCAATCGCGCCTTCCACCCAGCCAGATACAAATGAGTTCACACGGCGAGTCACTTCCTGAGAAGAGGTGCCTGTGCCAGCAAAGCTGTTTCGGAATTGTCCGGTACTTTCGTTCATCTCGCGATAAACAATATCGAAAGCAAATGCAGCAAAAATAGCGCGATCTGCTTCACCGATAAATTCGACACGTTTGAGCCCTTTGTGATTCAACAATACTGCTTCGACACCGAATTTTGTGTTAATGCCGCGAATCACTCGCAATATGGTAGAACTGATGTTCGCTGGTAGCAGATGAGAAGATTGTGTTTTTCCCATTCTGATGAACTCAATATCGTCTTTATCGAGACCATATTTAAGCATGAGGCGATGTGCCATTTTGATAGCATTGGCAGCCTCATTAACATTAGCGGAATTGCCCAGTTCTAAGCACTTGGCGATTTTTTTCAGAGCTTTTTGTTTATCCATCGACAACCAGTAACGAAAGCAGAAAATTTATGAAGTCAGACATATTACCTTTTTTGACATAAAAACGAAATACAAGGTGGGACTGAAGATAATTTCTGCACATAAAAAGAAGCCTCGCATTAAGCGAGGCTGGCGTTTTAGTTCGTCGTAATCAGTATGAAGTCGTACTTGTGTCTAAGAAGCCATTCTTCATTAAGATTCGTTAGAATTACAACCCGAGCTGGTTGAGCAAGTCATCGGCATCATCGTTTGAACCCGACGATTTAGATTCTTTCTCAGCCAACTGTTTACGTGTTGCCTCTAAAATGTCGTCTGGGTTTTCGTCTTCAGCAACTTCAAACTCTTCCAGTTGGATGAACTCAGTTTTATCCATTGCTAGCTCGAGATAGAAAATATTGTTGTTTTCGGTGGAGAACGTCACTCTGCGCGCTTGAGGGCGGTCAAGGTTGGTATCAACTTGTAAGATAACTTGCTTATTCAGCGCCAGCATTTTTGGTTGGTTTTGTGTGATGTTCGTTTGCAGGTCTTTACGAATTTTATTAGTGAAGTCTCCGACCAGTTGATTCATGAGTTCACCCAGAACATCGCCTACCTCGTCAGAAGTATGAGATATTGCCAGCTCTTCTTCTGGCATGCCCATATTACGCATGTAGTTGGTGTAGATCTCCAGTGCGGCTTTTGCCGTAAAATTAATCACAACTAGCCCGGTAAATCCGCCATCAAACAGAACAAAACAGCCAAAATCTGGTTTGAGGCTAGTCTTGTGGATTTTTTGCACCATTGCTGAATAATTTACTTGAGAAGATGTCGCCGAAGTAAGTACGCCAGAAACAGACTGGCAAAGTTTGAGAAGGATATCTTCAGTGGTCACAATTTTATTTTTTTTCATTCTGAAAACTCATCTAGAAACGCGATTCGTTCCCCAATGTAAGGCATCAAGCGTGAAAAAATAAAGCATAAGTTTAATTATTGTATCGAGATTCTGATTTGCTCGTCTTTTTAAATGTTGTAAAGTGACGAAATTCAAAGAGTATTACTTCACTAACTCTTTTGTGGTGTTTTTTTTCGCTTAGCGCCAATTTGTATGAGAAGTGAGCAAATAATTACACAACCCGCAGCTGATCGGATCAGCGTCGTAGGGGCAGGAAGCAAATGTTACCAAGATTACACTCGCAAACTGATGTCGATCCTCTTGTTCTTAGTTTTCTGAAAGAGCTTGAGCACGCCGGATTCACTGGCGATATCGAAAGCCAATATTCAAGCCGACTAGCGGTTGCCACTGACAACAGTGTTTACCAGCAACTTCCTCAGTCTGTCGTTCATCCCAAAACGACAGAAGATGTTTCTCTCCTCGGGAAACTGAGCAATAAAGAAAAGTACGAACGAATTACCTTTTCACCTCGTGGTGGCGGCACAGGGACCAATGGTCAGTCGCTAACCAAAGGTATTGTGGTGGATATGTCTCGTCACATGAACAAAGTGCTTGAGATTAATGAGAAAGAAGGCTGGGTTCGTGTACAAACTGGTGTAGTGAAAGACCAGTTAAATGACGCTGTTCGCCCTTATGGCTACTTCTTCTCTCCAGACTTATCTACCAGTAACCGTGCAACGATTGGCGGCATGGTCAACACCGATGCTTCTGGTCAAGGTTCTCTGAAATACGGAAAAACATCCGATCATGTTTTGTCGCTACAAGCGGTGTTTGCTGATGGTTCAATTTTAGAGTCGGACTTGTCTCATGGTTACCCAAAAGAAGGCGAGTTTGCTGCCAAGGCGCTACGTGTAACGGAATCCGTATGTCGTGAAAAACGCCAGCAGATCGTAGATAAGTTTCCTCCTCTTAACCGATTTTTAACGGGCTACGATTTAAAAAATGCCTTGAATGAAGACGGTGACCGTTTCGATATCACACGAGTACTGTGCGGCGCTGAAGGTTCATTGGCATTCATTACCGAAGCGAAGCTTAACCTGACGCCAATTCCGAAAGCGCGTACTTTGGTTAACGTTAAATACAACAGCTTTGATTCGGCACTGCGTAATGCACCGTTTATGGTAGAAGCGAAGGCGTTGTCTGTAGAAACCGTTGACTCAAAAGTGCTTAATCTCGCGAAGCAAGATATCGTTTGGCACACCGTGAGCGATTTACTTACCGATGTTCCAAATAAAGAGATGCTTGGCATCAATATGGTGGAATACGCAGGTCAGGACGAAGAGGAAGTTGCTGCTCAGGTTGCAGCATTGACCGCCAAGCTCGATACCATGTTGGAAACAGAAGAAGCGGGCATTATCGGCTACCAAGTTTGTAACGATGTAGCGAGCATTGGGCGTATTTACAACATGCGTAAAAAAGCGGTGGGTTTGTTAGGCGCAGCAAAAGGTCGTGCTAAACCGGTCGCATTCGCTGAAGATACTTGTGTGCCACCAGAAAACCTGGCGGACTTCATTGTGGAGTTTCGAGAACTGTTAGACAGCAAGTCTCTGAATTACGGCATGTTTGGTCACGTCGATGCTGGGGTGCTTCACGTACGTCCTGCGTTGGATTTGTGTGACCCGCACCAAGAAGCATTGATGCACGAAGTTTCTGATGAAGTGGTTAAGCTGGTGGCGAAATACGGCGGTTTGATGTGGGGTGAACACGGCAAAGGTTTCCGTTCAGAATATGGCCCTGAGTTTTTCGGTGATGAGTTGTTTACTGAACTGAGACGTGTGAAAGCGGCATTCGATCCACACAACAAAATGAACCCGGGCAAAATCTGTACACCGCTGGATAGTGATGCAGAGCTTGTCAAAGTTACCGATACCAAACGTGGTTACTATGACCGTCAGATTGACGTTCAAGTACGTGACAGCTTTAAACAAGCGATGGAATGTAACGGTAACGGTTTGTGTTTTAACTACGATACCAGCTCGCCAATGTGTCCATCGATGAAAGTAACAGCCGATCGTCGTCATTCACCGAAAGGTCGTGCGGGTTTGGTTCGCGAGTGGTTGCGTCAGCTTACTGAGCAAGGCATTGATATTCTTGACTTAGAAAAGCAAACACTAGAAAACAAAACATCAATCAAAACCATGATTGACCGCGTACGTCATTCTATCAATCGTCGTCACGAGTATGACTTCTCTCACGAAGTGTATGAAGCGATGAATGGTTGTTTGGCGTGTAAAGCGTGTGCGAGTCAGTGTCCGATTAAAGTCGATGTTCCGAGCTTTCGCTCGCGCTTTTTAAACATCTATCACTCTCGTTACCAACGTCCTGCAAAAGACTATCTGGTTGCCAACATTGAGACTATGCTGCCGATGATGGCGAAAGCGCCAGGTGTCGTAAATGGTGTTTTGAAGCAGTCGTGGGTGAAAAGTTTAACGGCATCTACGGTCGGGTATGTCGATGCGCCGTTGTTATCAGTACCCACCTTGAAACAACGAGTAGAGTCGCTGACAACGCCTTATGATCTGCAAGCGCTCAGTGGTTTGTCTTCGTCTGAAAAGAGCAAGCATGTTTTAATTGTTCAAGACCCATTCACTAGTTACTACGACGCTGATGTCGTTGAAGACTTCGTTAAGTTATTGAAAAAGCTGGGTATGAATCCGGTGCTTCTGCCGTTTAAGCCGAATGGTAAAGCACAACACATTAAAGGGTTTTTACGTCAGTTTAAGGACACAGCAGCCGACACAGCGAAGTTCTTGGCGATGGTAGCGGATTTGGATATCCCATTAGTTGGCGTCGATCCTGCTTTGGTGCTGTGTTATCGAGATGAATACGCTGAAGTGCTTGGCAGTAAGCGAGGTAATTTCGATGTACTAACAGCCCACGAATGGCTTTACCCAAGACTAGAAGCGTTTGAAAGCGGAGAGCATAAGGCGCAGGAACCTTGGTATCTGTTTGCTCACTGTACTGAGAAAACCAAAATGCCAAATGCGGAAAAAGAGTGGGGCGCTATTTTTGCTCACTTTGGTGCAGTTTTGAATACGGTACCTGTTGGTTGTTGTGGTATGGCGGGTACGTTTGGTCATGAGGTTGATAAGTTGTCGATGTCGAAAGACATTTACAATTTAAGCTGGAAGCCGAGCTTAGATAAGTTGGATAACGAGAGATGTTTGATTACAGGCTATTCTTGCCGCAGCCAAGTTAAACGCTTTGAAGGAACGAAGCCCAAGCATCCCGTTCAGGCGCTGTTAACTTTGTTGTAATCGGACTAAATCAAGCCCAGTTTTACTGGGCTTTTTAGAAACCGTATTTAGACCCTTTCAAAGGATATGAATCTTGAGAAAACTTGAACTCAAAGTCCCACCTGTTGTGGTGTTTTTGCTAGTCATACCTTTGATGTACGGACTTAAAGTTTTGACGCCGAGCATGAACATTCGAGTACCCTTTGTTGAATTTGTAGTAGGTGTATTAACTTTGTTGTCTGGCTACATGGGCATTGCTGGCGTGTATGAATTTCGCAAAGTAAAAACCACAGTGAACCCAGTAAAACCTGAAGCGGCATCTTCTGTTGTAAGAACTGGTGTGTTTGCCTTTTCACGCAACCCTATGTACACGGCATTATTGCTTCTAATCATAGCAACTGGTTTGTGGTGGCAGCACTTGAGTGTGGTGCTTTGTGGCGTGATATTTGTCAGTTATATGAATCGGTTTCAAATCAAGCCTGAGGAACGCGTTTTAGAGCGATTGTTTGGTGAAGAGTATGTGGATTATAAAAACCATGTTCGTCGTTGGCTCTAAACATTGCGTTTAGTTTTGTTTGGATGAGACATAAAAAGAAAGCCCAACGGTCGACGTTGGGCTTTCTTTTAGTAAACACGTTTTTTGTGCGCTTCTGATAGGGCAGTCGACTAGGCTGCCTTAACGAACTTTGCTAGGAATGCATCCTTACGTTCATTAAAGCGGCGTACAAGGTCGTCAACCGCTTCTTGGTCATATGGCTTCAAGCCACTTGCAACCATGCGCTTAATACCTTTACCAACGACTTCACCGTCTTCTTTGAACGCAAAGTTTAAGGTGACTACACCTCGTTTTCCTTCTACGTCGAATGTTGCGCCAGTGAAATCCACCTCTGGATGCGTAAGGTCTAAGCGTGAAAATTCGACTTCCATGCTTTCATAAATAACTAATGGACGCTGGCAGTTAATCATCATTTGCTTCTCTTCCATAAGAGGAACCATGATGTGAGGGAAGTTCATACCAGAAAATTGCACGTAATTTGTCACTACATGCTCAATAAATGCCGGATCGTGGTTAGTTTCACCTTCACGGGACATGTGTAAGTATTCTTTACCTGCCTCGTCAACAACAGCGCTTTCTTTGTCACACTTATTTTCAATATGAAGTGCTACACCATCGTTTACCATGCCAGAGAAGTTAAAACGCATCTTTTGGCTAACGCCTTCTTTACTAAGAAGCACAGCGAAAAGTAAATCTCCAGGGACACAAAAGCGTTTGTTGTCTTCATCATGAATTGGGTTGTAGTCACCTGCGACACGTTTTGCAAAGTGGCTTGCTTGTTCGCGAGTGAACTGAAACTGGTGATTAGTGTTTGAAAAATAAGGTGTTAGAAACATAATTTTTACGTAGTAACCAAAACTGTGTGGGATTATATGCGAATATCTGCGTAGCAATGGTCCATCCAGTGAAAACTTCACCGTATCCTAACAATAAGACACTATTTCGGCGGATAAACCGTTAAAAACGCATACTTTAGCAACGCTTTTATTTGTGAAAACAATAAACAACGACCTTTTCGCTCGCCTATCTTTTAAAGTATAGCCATCAAAGTAGACAGGCGTTCATAAATAGTGCCATCAACATGTTTAATCGTATGTAAAAAGGCTCCACGCTGAACGTAGAGCCTTCAAGTCATTATCTGTTTATTCGATGAAATGCCAGTTATGCTTGGTTATTGAACACTTGGTAACAAGCTCTCTGGCATGAGCGTGTTGTGAATAGCCAGCTTAAGCAGAGTATTTGCCTGTTCAATGTCTGGAGCAAAGTAGCGATCTTTATCGTAGAACGATACTTTTTCACGCAACATTTGTTTCGCAATCTCAATACGCTCAGAGGACTTGTTTGGCGCTCTAAAGTCTAGGCCTTGTGCTGCTGAGAGGTATTCGACAGCCAGAATACCGCGAGTGTTTTCGCCCATTTCTTTCAATCTGCGAGCCGCGAATGTTGCCATTGAGACGTGATCTTCTTGGTTTGCAGATGTTGGCAAGCTGTCTACTGACGCTGGGTGAGCGAGCGTTTTGTTTTCACTTGCTAACGCAGCAGAGGTCACCTGAGCGATCATGAAACCAGAGTTCACACCACCATTGTCGACTAAGAACGGTGGCAGTTTTGATAGCGCGCTATCGATAAGTAATGCCATACGACGTTCAGACAAGCTGCCGATCTCGGCAATCGCAAGTGCTAGGTTGTCGGCTGCCATTGCAACAGGCTCCGCGTGGAAGTTACCGCCAGAGATGATGTCACCATCTTCAGCAAACACCAACGGATTATCTGATACGGAGTTCGCTTCTACTTGTAATACTTCCGCCGCATTGCGGATTTGCTGTAAACACGCACCCATCACTTGAGGCTGACAGCGCAAAGAATACGGGTCTTGTACTTTTTCACAGTTAGTGTGCGAATCACCTATTTCACTCGATGTGTCTAACAAATGACGGTATGCGAGTGCTGCGTCCATTTGGCTGCGATGACCACGTACACGGTGAATGCGCGGATCGAATGGACGTCGGCTGCCGAGAGCGGCTTCAACAGACATTGCACCACAAACGGTTGCTGACGCGAAAAGGTCTTCCGCGATAAACAGGCCTTCCAATGCGAACGCTGTGGATGCCTGAGTCCCATTTAGTAGCGCTAAGCCTTCTTTTGGCGCCAGAGTGATAGGCTCTAGACCTGCGATTTTTAATGCTTCTTGCCCGGAAATGATATTACCGTTGTGGCGAGCTTGCCCTTCTCCCAGTAATACTGTGCTCATATGGGCTAGAGGAGCTAAGTCACCTGATGCGCCAACAGAGCCCTTTTTAGGTACGCAAGGGTAAACTTGTGCGTTGACTAGGTCGGTCAGCATATTAATGACTTTTAGGCGAATCCCAGAAAAGCCACGAGACAGACTATTGATTTTTAATACCATCATCAGACGAACCGTTTCATCTGACATAAACTCACCGATACCTGCCGCATGAGAAAGAACGATACTGCGTTGCAGTGTTTCTAAATCTTCTGGTGCTATTCGTGTGTTAGCCAATAGCCCAAAACCAGTGTTAATTCCGTAAACCGTTCGATCTTCCGCGATGACTCGGTCTACGACCTGTGTGCTTTCTTCAATGGCCGGAATGGCTTCAGGATCCAAAGTAAGGTTGACTGGTGAACGGCTCACTTGGCGTAGTTCGTTTAAGCTAATATGACCTGGCTTTAGCGTTAAATTTAACATCTCTTTCATCCTTACTTGAGCTTCTTCAGTTCTTCGTTGAGCATTGGCAAATCTAGCCCTTGCTCTGCTGCACATTGTTTAGCGATATCGTATCCCGCATCAGCATGACGCATCACGCCTGTTGCTGGGTCGTTATGCAGCACGCGGGCAATACGTTGTGAGGCATCTTCACTGCCGTCACAGCAGATAACCATACCTGAGTGTTGCGAGAAGCCCATACCTACGCCACCACCGTGGTGCAGTGAAACCCAAGTTGCGCCGCCCGCCGTGTTGAGTAGCGCGTTTAATAATGGCCAGTCTGATACGGCGTCAGAACCGTCCATCATACCTTCGGTTTCACGGTTCGGGCTTGCTACAGAGCCAGAATCTAAGTGATCTCGACCAATGACAACGGGCGCTTTAAGTTCGCCATTTTTTACCATTTCGTTGAATGCTTGACCAAGACGCTCACGATCTTTAAGACCAACCCAGCAAATACGCGCAGGTAAACCTTGGAACTGGATGCGTTCGCGAGCCATATCTAGCCAGTTATGTAAGTGCGGATTATCTGGAATTAGCTCTTTTACTTTTTGGTCGGTTTTATAAATGTCCTCAGGATCGCCAGAGAGAGCAGCCCAACGGAAAGGACCGATACCTTCACAGAATAGAGGACGAATGTAGGCTGGAACGAAGCCAGGGAAATCAAATGCGTTTTCTACGCCTTCTTCCAAGGCCATCTGGCGGATGTTGTTACCGTAGTCGAGTGTTGCGGCGCCGCGATTTTGCAGCTCTAACATCGCTTGAACTTGCACAGCCATGGATTTTTTCGCTGCTTTTACGACCATTGCTTCATCTTGCAAACGCATTTCTGCTGCGTGAGACATGCTCCAGCCTTGTGGTAAATAGCCATTGAGCGGGTCGTGTGCAGACGTTTGGTCTGTTACGACATCAGGCGTGATATTACGTTCTACTAGCTCAGAGAAAACGTCTGCTGCATTACCTAGTAGACCAACCGATACTGGTGTGTCTGACTCTTTAATGATAGCTAGCGCTTCATCTAAAGAAGTCGCTTTCTTATCGACATAGCCTGTACGTAGGCGGTAATCGATACGTGATTCATCACACTCTACTGCAATCATGGAGAAGCCCGCCATTGTACCAGCGAGAGGTTGAGCACCACCCATGCCACCAAGACCACCTGTTAGAATCCAACGGCCCTTTGCTTCACCGTCAAAGTGTTTTTTTGCAACAGATACGAACGTTTCGTATGTGCCTTGTACGATACCTTGCGAGCCAATGTATATCCAGCTGCCAGCGGTCATTTGGCCGTACATCATCAAGCCTTGTTTATCGAGCTCGTTGAAGTGTTCCCAGTTTGCCCAATGCGGAACAAGGTTTGAGTTTGCGATAAGCACGCGTGGAGCATTTTTATGGGTAGGGAAAACACCAACAGGCTTGCCTGATTGAACTAAAAGCGTTTGGTCATCTTCGAGTCTTTCAAGTACTTCAACAATCTTGTCGTAACATTCCCAGTTTCGCGCTGCTCGGCCAATGCCGCCATATACAACCAGTGAATGTGGATGTTCTGCAACATCAGGATCAAGGTTGTTCATCAGCATACGAAGAGGGGCTTCGGTTAGCCAAGATTTTGCGTGCAGTTTATCTCCGTGAGGTGCACGAATTGTTCTGCTTGTATCAAGTCGTGGATCTTGTCCCTGGCGCTGTGTCATTTCAGACTCCTTTAGTTTCTCGTGATGACCAAGTACTTGCTTGGTCGTAATAATCAGTGGCATCTGGGATGCATTATGGTTTGTGCTGTTTTTCCGCCATTGCGTTGGCGATATCCCAACACAAACGGGCAGCTAATCGTGCTGTTTGACTATCGAAGTCATAATTTGGGTTGTATTCGGCGATATCAGCCAGCATTAACTTATTTTTGTAATGAAGAATTCGATCTAAAAAGGGGGCAATTGTGTCGTAACTCACTCCCCGAGCTGCTGGTGCGCTGACTCCAGGTGCGGTTGCAGCAGGGAATACATCCAGATCAATAGTCAAATAGAGGTAGTCACAGTCGTCAATAAAATGCTGAAGCTGAGTTAAGTGATAACTGTGGTTTAAGTAGCAGAGCTGATTGTCCTCTACATACCAAACATTTAACGCATCTGCTTTTTCAAATAGCGCTTTAGTGTTGCTACTGCGGCTTACACCAATACAAGCGTAATGAAAGTCCCAATCGTTACGTTGACAAAAATGGTGAATTTGGTTGAAGGGTGTACCAGAGCTCGGTCTTATGTCGGCGAGGTTACTCTCGAATGCGCGCAAATCGAAATGCGCATCGAAATTGATAATGCCGATTTTAGGCTTCTTCTCTGGATGGTGCGCTTTAAAATATTCCGCTAAGCCGGAAAACGAGGCCCACGCAATCTCATGCCCACCACCCAGCACGATGACTGGCGTATGGGGCAGTGCGCTTGAAATGGTTGCTGCACATAGAGCTTGGCTCTCTTCCAGTAAGTCGTCTTCACACACCACAGTACCTAAGTCATATAGTGGGGCGTCTTGGTGCCATGCTAAATTAGCGAGTGCTCGTCGGATTAAGTCAGGCGCTTTTTTCGCGCCAATGCGTCCTTTGTTTCTCGCAACGCCAGCGTCGGTAGCAAAACCGAGTAATGAGACGCCATGCGCAACGGCACTCAACTCATCTGCTTTTTGGCGTTGAACAACGTGATGAATTCGCTGACCAAGCTTGCCGTCCTCGGCATCATGACGGCCTTGCCAATGAAATAGGGGAGAGTGTAGGTCGAATTGAGACATATTATTGGCCTCCGTGTGAAATGTATTCACCATTTACTATACGACCTACCAGACGTTTTGCTCCGACTTGATAGCTTAAATCCGCAGGGCTTTCGATATCCCAGATAGAGAAGTCCGCATCAAACCCTACTTTGATTTCGCCACGTGAGTTTTGATAACCCAGAGCTTTGGCTGCATGTTGCGTTACACCACGCAGTGCTTCTTGCGGTGTAAGGCGAAATAGTGTGCACGCCATATTCAGCATGAGTGTGAGATCAGAAAATGGTGATGTACCTGGGTTGACGTCCGTAGCAATTGCCATCGGCACGTTATGCTCTCTCAACAACTCAATCGGTGGTAACTGAGTTTCTCTTAGAAAATAAAAAGCGCCAGGCAATAGAGTGGCGACAGTGTTTGATCGAGCAAGTGCTTTAACACCTTGCTCATCTAAAAACTCGATGTGATCCGCTGACAGACCGTTGTATTGCGCAGTGAGGGCTGTACCACCGAGATTAGAAAGCTGCTCAGTATGCCCTTTAACCTTTAAGCCGTGACGTTTTGCAGCTACAAACACTTTTTCTGTTTGTTCAAGATTGAAACCAATCGATTCACAAAAAACATCGACACTCGTAGCTAATTCTTCCTTTGCGACAACAGGGATTATGTCCTGACAAATGTGCTCAATATAATCATCTGCACGACCTTGGAACTCTGGCGGAATGGCGTGAGCGGCGAGAAGTGTAGTGGTGATTTTAACTTTGCGCTCTTGTTCAAGCATTTTGGCTGCACGGAGCATTTTTACTTCATCATTCAGTGTCAATCCGTAGCCTGATTTCACTTCGACAGAAGTGACGCCGCTCGCGAGTAGCCCGTCTAAACGTGGCAACGCTAACTCAACTAATTGCGCTTCGGTTGCTGAACGCGTCGCATGCACCGTTGAAAGTATCCCACCGCCTTGTTTGGAAATTTCTTGATATGGCACGCCGTTTAAGCGCATTTCAAATTCGTTGGCACGATTGCCCGCGTAAATAAGATGAGTGTGGCAGTCGATCAAACCTGGCAGAACTAACTTGCCTTGAAGGTCGATACTCTGAGCGTAATGTTGGGCAGACAGCAGAGACTCGGTTTGCGGTGCGTCTTCACCAATGGCACAAGTACTGATCGCAACGATTTTTCCAGATTGAATACCAATGCGCGCTGGAGGCGTTGGAAGGTATCCGCATTCTCCCGATTGCATGGTAACTAGACGTGCGTTTTCAATCAGCAAATCCATGTTTGTGTCCCTGTGTTTATTTGTATCATTAAATGTATATACAAATAAATAGAGCAAAATAAGAACACTGACAAGATTGATGTTGCTAAAATGTGATCAAAACGTAGATCTAGAGGACAAACCTTGTCCTTAAATGAGCACTTTTGAGCTCAGCTTATATTTGTTACCAGGGTGATAAAGTAGGGCGGTACTGACTAACTTATCTTGGCTCCACGTTCTGCGATTCAAGAGAAGGCAAGGTTCATTGGCTTGCATTTTTAAGTCTTGCTTAATACGGCTTTCAGGCACAATTGCCTCTACAGTATGTTCTATCGCGCTGAGTGGGCAATTATCTGACAGGTATTGATTTGGAGTGATTTGTGTGAAGTCTTGATTTAAATAACTCGGGGCATATTGGCTATTCACCCAGCGGAGCTCCAATTGAATCGGCGTTTGGTCTTCATAGTGAATAATTTCACTGTAAAACACTGTCGTGCCTAGCATAACGCCGAGTTTTGTCGCAATGTTGTCATCTGCTTTTATGGCAATCTGTTTGAGCACTTTACTGCCATACTTTCGCCCTCTATCGCTGACTTCTTCGGCAATGTTTCGAATGTCTAGCAGGGGAGATTCTGACTTTTCACCAGGATCACACACGAACGTGCCTAAGCGTGGGCGACGTTGTAATCGGCCCTCATTTACTAAATCCCGAATTGCTTTGTTCACTGTCATTCTACTGACACCAAATTGCTCGGTAAGCTCAATCTCGGTGGCGATGCGATGACCAACTACCCACTCTCCAGCATCAATTTTATCCAGGATAAATTGTTTAATTTGAATGTAGAGTGGTGCAGACATAATGATCTCCCTTTATTTGACTATACAAATACTGCTTAATTTAGGTACAAATTGCAAACATTTCTCGACGAATGTACCGCTTAGTGACCGAGCAACCCTATTGCAGAGCTGAATGACTCTTGCTGCTGAGCATTATTTGGATTGATGATTGAATTCAAACATTTTCTTGTGGTCTATTGCTTGCACAGCAGAAAACAATTGTGTAAACAAACGATTATTAGAAGAAAAATCGCTAAAAAAGGAAAAGTATGTTTAAAAAATTGAAAGCATCACTGGGGATCGGCTCTGCAAAAGTAGATACCATTTTGGACGAAATGAGCGTGTTTCAAGGAGCGACGCTGAAAGGGCATGTTCATATCAAAGGCGGAGACGTCGAACAACAAATTGATGCTATTACGATTAAATTGAACACGGAAATGAAAGTCGAAGTGGATGATAGCGTAAGTTACCAAACCTTCACTATTGATCAATTGAAAGCAGTTGACCCTTTTGTGATTCAACCTAATGAAGAAAAGCAGGTTCCGTTTGAGCTAAAACTGCATGACGAAACACCAATTACTGCGGTTAGCGCACTTAAGAATCAATGTCATGTTTGGGTCGAGACGACGTTAGATATTGATTTTGCGATTGACCCGCGTGACCGTGACTATATTGAAGTGAAACCACTACCAGTAGCATCTCGGGTTATTCAAGCGATCGAGCAAGCTGGCTTCACTATGGTTAAAGCCGATGTTGAAAAAGGCTTTTTGCGCGGTGGCTCGTTTGCCTCTCGCTCTGGTATTTATCAAGAGCTAGAGTTCCGTAACAGCGGCTTTATCTCATCAAAAGAAATTGAGCTCTCTTTTATTCTGGAAGGGCAGGTCATGCATTGTTTGGCAGAGATTGACCGTTCGCTCAGCTTGGCTGGTGACCAATATCGCTCGTTTACGTTGCCGATCAATGCAACCGATGCTCAAGTCGCTGCCGCAGTTACACCAACGCTAAATCTATAGCTCTCATCAACTTGATGAAAATATGTACCGATATCCTATTGTGAAAGCGATATCGGTACTGTTATCCATGTTTCTTGCGTTCTCTACGGCTAAAAACTCAAGCGCTGAATTTTCCATTAGATATCGATAGCCCAATACCAGTTCATTAGAGGCATCAGCAAACTCTGTGGGCCCTTCTGTTGAGCCTTGATACCAATGATATTCCAACATCAGGTGATGGTTATCTTCTAAGGCATAACGGTACCCACCCGCAATGGCAATCGTATTATGTCGATAGGGCAGATCGAGCAAGGCACGGTCATCCGATCGAAAAGTCATGCCAATCATCGAATAAAATGCATGAGCATCACTTAAGTAGCTGTAGTTTAATTGGAAGCCTTGCTCGAAACTGCTACCTTGAAAAGTGCCGTGAGCCACATCGTTAAAATACAAACTGCCGCCAATCGATAGGCCGTGATGTTCATTTTGGAACACTTGATACTGTAAGTAAGTAGATAGGTTATTGGCCAGTGTTTGTCCTTCGAAATCATCTTCAAGCACATCATATTGCGGCATTGAAATGTAAAAACGATCTCTGTCTACTTTATCCCGCCCATTTTGTCCGATACCGAAAAGTTTATGGAAGCTTTTCGTCAGTCCATCTAAATGGTTGTCAGCGGCAAAGACCCATCGATAGTTGAGCTCCCACTGCCAACGGTTGCTGACTTGCCATTTGCTGCCTAATTCGATTTGATTGTGGTAATAATCCAGTGCGTATTCATCAGTATGAGCCCAAACACTTGCCACGGTTCCCGAACCATAGGCTTCGACAAAACCAGAGGGCAGACTGTGTCCTGAACGTAGTATGTTGGTGTGACTAACCACTTGCATTGGGGATTGTGCGTAAGAACGCAGCGGGCCATATAAGTCATTTGATGCGAAGGCTTGCAAAGAACATATCGAGGTGCTTAGAAGCACCATAAAGCGCGATTTGAAATAGACCATGATGAATACCTACATACAAACTACTCTATAAAACAACTATATACCTAAATCGCACGTTGAGCTCTCGCCCAGCGTGTTAGGCTTTGTATCGGTTCACACGTAATAGGGGATATTGTAATTTGTTGTGTAAGTTCATTGAGGGGCAATTCCATTCATCAGCTATGCGGTCTCTTAAAAAAGCATGATCAGATTGTCGTGACGGGTCTGCGGTTAAGTTCTTATGACAAAACAAAATCGCGCTTTGCATTCTAAATGTGAGCTAGGTACAATCCCATTTTCGATAACGGTCCGGTATTCGTGTTACCGAGAGGCCTTTATTGACTCTCAACTATTTTCAACAAATAGCTTCTAATTTGAATAACATGTGTTGCTTGGTGTGCAACACCACTGTAAAGGACATAGCATGCCTATTATTACTCTTCCTGACGGCAGTCAGCGTCAATTTGACAACCCAGTTTCTACTATGGAAGTTGCGCAATCGATCGGTCCTGGTCTTGCAAAAGCAACTATCGCTGGTCGTGTAAACGGTAACCGCGTTGATGCGTGTGATCTAATTGAAGAAGACGCAAGCCTTGAAATCATCACAGTTAAAGATGAAGTAGACGGTCTAGAAATCGTTCGTCACTCTTGTGCTCACCTTCTTGGTCACGCTCTTAAGCAGCTTTACCCTCAAGCTAAAATGGCGATCGGTCCAACCATCGACAATGGCTTCTACTACGATATCGACTTAGACGAATCTCTAACGCAAGAAGATCTTGAAAAGATTGAAAAGCGTATGAAAGAGCTAGCGAAAACCAAGTACGAAGTGGTTAAGAAAAAAGTAAGCTGGCAGGAAGCGCGTGATACGTTTGAATCACGTGGCGAACCATACAAAGTGGAAATCCTAGACGAAAACGTATCTCGTGATGATCGTCCAGGCCTTTACCACCATGAAGAATACATCGACATGTGTCGTGGTCCTCACGTTCCTAACATGAGCTTCTGTCAACACTTCACTTTGCTGAATGTTGCAGGTGCTTACTGGCGTGGTAACAGCGACAACAAAATGCTTCAACGTATCTACGGTACGGCTTTCCACGACAAGAAAGCACTGAAAGCGCACCTAACTCGCCTAGAAGAAGCGGCGAAGCGTGATCACCGTAAGATTGGTAAGCAACTAGACCTATTCCACATGCAGCAAGAAGCACCGGGTATGGTGTTCTGGCATCACAATGGTTGGTCTATCTTCCGTGATCTAGAAGTATTCATCCGCGCTAAGCTAGATGAGTACGGTTACCAAGAAGTGAAAGGTCCACTTATGATGGACCGTGTTCTTTGGGAACGCTCTGGGCACTGGGACAAATACGCTGATGCAATGTTCACAACTTCTTCTGAGAACCGTGAATACGCGATTAAGCCAATGAACTGTCCAGGTCACGTACAGATCTTCAACCAAGGTCTAAAATCGTACCGCGACCTACCGCTACGTATGGCTGAGTTTGGCTCATGTCACCGTAACGAACCATCTGGTGCACTACACGGTATTATGCGTGTACGTGGCTTTACTCAGGATGACGCTCACATTTTCTGTACTGAGAGCCAAATTCAAGAAGAAGTAACAAACTGTATCAAGATGGTGTACGATACGTACCAAACATTTGGTTTCGACAACATCGTAGTGAAACTGTCTACTCGTCCAGAGAAACGTGTAGGTTCAGATGAAATCTGGGATCAATCTGAAGAAGCATTGAAGCAGTCTCTTGAATCGATGGATATCCCATACGAAATTCAAGAAGGCGAGGGTGCGTTCTACGGTCCTAAGATTGAATTCACACTATACGATTGTCTAGACCGTGCGTGGCAGTGTGGTACTGTCCAGCTAGACTTCAACTTACCAGGTCGCTTAGGTGCAACTTATGTAGGTGAAAACAATGAACGTCTTGTACCGGTAATGATTCACCGTGCGATTCTAGGTTCACTAGAGCGCTTCATCGGTATCCTTATCGAAGAATATGCTGGTTTCTTCCCAACTTGGTTGGCGCCAGAACAAGCAGTTCTTATGAACATTACTGATAAACAGTCAGGTTATGTTCAAGAAATAGTACAAAAACTACAAAAAAGTGGAATTAGAGCTAAAGCGGACTTGAGAAATGAGAAGATTGGCTTTAAAATCCGCGAACATACTTTGAAGCGTGTACCGTATATGCTTGTTGTTGGTGACCAAGAAATGGAAGCTGGCGAAATTGCAGTGCGTACTCGTAAAGGTAAAGATCTTGGTAAATTTAAAGTGGATGATTTTATTGCATACATCCAAGACGAGATCTCTAGCCGTAAGCTCAATCTGGAGGAATAAGCTATTAAAGGCGGAAGACGTGGCCAACAGCCGGTAAAACAAAACCCGCACCGTATCAACGGTGAAATTCGTGGTATTCGTGAAGTTCGACTAACAGGCGCTGACGGTGAATCAGTTGGTGTTGTATCGATTCAAGAAGCCATTGCAGCTGCTGAAGAAGCTGGTATGGATCTCGTTGAGATCAGTCCTAACGCCGAGCCACCTGTTTGTCGTGTGATGGACTATGGTAAGTTCCTCTTCGAGAAGAGCAAAACTGCTAAAGAGCAGAAGAAGAAGCAAAAGCAGGTCCAGATCAAGGAAGTAAAATTCCGTCCTGGAACTGATATTGGAGACTATCAGGTAAAACTACGCAACCTGACGCGTTTCCTTGAAGAAGGCAACAAAGTGAAAGTAACAATTCGCTTCCGTGGCCGAGAGATGGCACACCAAGACATCGGTGTTGACGTTCTAAATCGTCTTAAGGAAGATACTGCAGAAATTGCTGTAGTTGAATCTTTCCCTAAGAAGATTGAAGGTCGCCAGATGATCATGGTGCTAGCCCCTAAAAAGAAGTAATTAACGGCTCATCAAGTAATTAAAACCTAGCCGCTTTCCTTTATATAAAGGCATATGGCTGGGTTTTGTTCGCCCTAATTACGTTGTTTATTAAACCTACTCAATGCGGAGTTATTCATCATGCCTAAGATGAAAACCAACAAAGGTGCTGCTAAGCGTTTTAAGAAAACTGCTGGTGGTATTAAGTACAAGCACGCTACAAAACGTCACATCCTGACTAAGCGTACTACTAAGAACAAGCGTCAACTACGTCCGAATGCAATCCTTCCAAAATGTGAAGTGGCTGCAGTAATCCGTATGTTGCCATACGCTTAATTCTTTTTAGTTATCAATCGTTTAGTTTAGGAGAAGCATAATGCCTCGCGTAAAACGTGGTGTACAAGCTCGTGCACGTCATAAGAAAGTTCTAAAACAAGCTAAAGGTTACTACGGTGCGCGTTCACGCGTTTACCGCGTAGCTTTCCAAGCAGTTACTAAAGCTGGTCAATACGCTTACCGTGACCGTCGCGCTAAGAAACGTCAATTCCGTCAACTATGGATTGCACGTATCAATGCGGCATCTCGTCAAAATGGTCTATCTTACAGCCGTTTCATCAACGGTCTTAAGAAAGCATCTATCGAGATCGACCGTAAGATCCTTGCGGACATCGCAGTATTCGACAAAGCTGCATTTGCAGTTCTAGTTGAAAAAGCGAAAGCTGCTCTTTAATTAGCAGTTTAGGATTAAGAGAAGGAGAGCATTAGCTCTCCTTTTTTATTGCTAAAATTTATACCCAAATGACTTTTAGCTTGGCTATTTAGAGTATTGTTTATCAGTCTTCTCAATTTATTGGTTAGCATCTTATGTTAGTTATAAGGTAGCTTGGGTATAAATTTTTACGTTTATAAGGGATTAAAAATGATCTACACAACGACCGAAAGCATTCCTGGCAAGCAGATCTCTGAAATCAGAGGGGTTGTAACTGGTAATGTTGTTCAATCAAAGCATATTGGCCGTGACCTCATGGCGGGTATCAAGAGCATTGTTGGCGGCGAAATTCGTGGTTACACGGAAATGATGACCGACGCGCGTGATATTGCTATACAGCGCATGGTGGCGGACGCTGAATCTAAAGGTGCCGATGCAATTGTAGGGATTCGATTTACCACAAGCTCAATCGTAGATGGTTCTTCGGAAATTTTGGCATTTGGTACTGCAGTGAAACTAGCGGACTAGTCTACTTGAATAGCATTGCAAAAATGCTAATAGAGAGCGGTGAATTATTATGCATTTACCGTTCTGTTCCTTTTAGGTTAATTATTCTAGATTTTTGTAGAGAGAATAGGTTTATATTCTCAACTTTACGTTACTATTAAAATTAATCACGATGATTTAGAGTAATTGCTTCACTTTTATTTTGCATATTATTTTATATCTATAATGAAATTGAATTCATATTGAATTTTTCATTTGTTGTGTGAATTCTCTTTTCAGTATATTAATTCATGTTTTTCTTATAAAAATATGAACTTATACCTTGCCAAGCGGTTCTAAATTGTTACAAATACTATACAGCTGTAACATTGCCAAAAGGAATTGTAGATGAGAGATCTGACTCCCGAATACTTGCTAGCCGCATTACGCCAAGCGATTAAAACAAAAGGGCTAACATATCGAGAGCTATCTGAGAAAATGGGTATGCCACTATCTACCTTTAAGAGACATCTTACAAGCACGAATCTCGCTTTAGATAAGTTGCTGGAATATTGTAGAGCGGTTGATTGCACGTTAGATGAACTACAAAAGCTCGCAAATCAATTGCAAGGTGAAGACGAGGATTACTTTAGTCGTACGCAGGATGAGGTATTCTTTCAATTCCCTCACCTTTACGACTTTTATCGTGAATTGAGAATGCTACGAGGTAAAGATGGTTATTCTATTTTAAAGAAAAAGTATGACTTGTCTGAGCATAGCATGTCTGATTACTTAAAAGCATTAGAGTTGTTGGATCTCGTTTACGTTGATGAAGATAAAAATATAACGCTGCACGGGCCTTTATATTATAGCTATGCAGAGAACTCCAAGCTCAACGACAAATATACCGAAATCATAAAAGAGCAGACGACTACCCACGATAAGTGTGTTCGCGTTGCTTTGGCGCGTATGAAAATTACTGAAGAACAGCTTTTGTTACTGGAAGATCAAGTTGCAAAGACCGTCATTGATTTTCATTCCAAAAATGTTGTAGCAGAGAACTTTAATGTCTCTGATTTTACTAATATTGTTCTACTTGCTGGGCCACATCAGCCAGTCACATTCTCTGACGGCATTATTGAGACAGAGGGGCGATTTATTGATGATATTCGTTATGCCATCGCAGCTGCAGGTGATAAGCCAAGCCTATCTATATAGATTTTGAGCCTTTTTTGAAGAGAGTTTCTGAAAGGGCGTTGCAAAAGAAAAAGCCTAAGACAGCAAATACTTTGTAAGTAGGGCATTCAGCGGTGTTTGCTCTTAATTCAGACTTAAAGTGTGTTGGGCTTATTTCGAATAATACCTGTTCAGCATCTACTTTCGTTATTTTTAACATGCTGATTTCCTTCGTTGTTCCTCCCAAAGCCTCTCTCGCTTCCTCTACAAAGAAACCATTCTCGTTGAACCAAGCATCCTGTAGCTACTTGGGTATGCATAATTGGTAGCTATTTATCTTCTAATTATAAATTCATACTTGAAATGTTTGTTTTTTGATCTATTATGACGAAGTGTCATTTATGACGGTTCGTCAACTTTAGTTGCGTTCCTGTATTAAAGAATCGTGTTACAATTATTGGGAGTGTGTTGGTATACGGATCAAAGGATTATGTTTAACTTTCGCTGTAAAAAATATAGCAAGCAAGACGGATGTCGTGTGTCTTCAGGGCTAACAAAAAAGCAACAGGCGATTGCTGATCGTGAGATAGAGCTTATTCAATTGGCTAAGTCTTTAGTTCAAGAGCAAGGCTTTGCCAACTTAACGATGGACAAGCTTACAGCGTCAAGCCCTTATTCTAAAGGGACGATCTACAATCATTTTTGCAGCAAAGAAGATGTGATTCTTGCGCTTTGTATTCATTCGCTGAAAAGCGAAGCAATATTTTTCGAACGTACCGCCAAATTTAATGGCAATACCAGAGAAAAAATCATTGCGATGCATGTAGGTTATCGTATTTACGCTCGTATGGAGCCAGTACTATCAACTTGTGCGATTGTTGCAAAGACGCCTTGGGTTCTAGAGAAGGCTTCGCCTAAACGTGTGAATGAACTGAATAACTTGGAAGAACAAGTAATAGATGGTGCTGATGCGCTGGTGAACAATGCGGTAGAATGTGGTGATCTTAAGTTTTCTCCCGCAATTGGTTCTGATGCTATTGTATTCGCCAACTGGTCTATTGCATTCGGTTCAAACGCTTTGGCGCAAAATGCATCGAACAGTCGATGTATTCAGCGAATTCAAGACCCATTCTCAGTACTGCACAACGCGAATATGTTACTTGATGGTTTAGGTTGGTCGCCTTTATCTACAGAATGGGACTACCGTAAAACCTGGCGTCGAGTGGAGCAGGAGTTATTTAGTGAAGAGCTTGCTTATTTAGAGTCAGTGAATCGCTAATAAACTGGAAAGGCCAATCTGACGTTATGGTTGGCTTTTTTATCGCACTATTGTGACGAATCGTCATTAAATCTCGAAGGTTGGCGTTCAGCCAATGATCACGAGAAGCATAGGAAGTTACTAAAAACTAACTTATGTAGCCAAATTCATTCGATCTAAAGTTTGCATGTCGAGTTTGTCTGGTTATTTACAGCATTTGCTGTTTTTTTAGTTTTTAAATTTGACGAAACGTCACAAAAGGAGAGTGTGATGCCACATCACAACGTTCAACAATACGCCCGTTCAGGGTGGGGTAAGCTACCAACGAATTACAGTGTATTGGTGATGCTTGCTACCGTTTTATTGATTGTCATAGCAACTATTGGAGGAAAAAATCTTTACTTTAGAGGAGATTACGACATCTTCTTTGATGGAACAAATGAGCAGTTACTTGCGTTTGATGAAATTCAAACCACCTTTGCAAAATCTGACAGTCTTGCTTTGGTTATAGCGCCAAAGAGCGGCACTGTTTTTACTCCTAGCACATTATCTCTTATTCAGCAGATCACTGACGAGGCGTGGCAAGTTCCATACTCGACCCGCGTTGATTCCCTCGCCAACTACCAGCATACCGAAGCGTTTGAAGATGATCTTCTTGTCGAAGATTTACTGTATAGCGAATATGAATTGACACCTCAACGAATAGAGAAAGTCAAAAGTATTGCGTTGAGTGAGCCGGTTTTGAAAAGTTCACTGATTTCTGAAAAAGGAGATGTCACGGTCGTAAACATTACGGTCCAACTCCCTGAAATAGATAAAACTGCTGAAGTACAAGAGGTGGTTGCTTACATAAACGGAATGATTGAGCGTTATCAGCAAGTGTACCCAGACACGGAATTCCATAAGGCTGGTATTATTGCAATGAATTACGCGTTTATGACCGCAGCCCAAGATGATAGCGCAACATTAGTGCCTACTATGTTACTAGTGATATTGGTGTTTCTGACCATCATGTTGCGCTCATTGCTTAGCGTCATCGCGACGCTCATCGTTATTATCGGCTCGGTTATGGTGACAATGGGCTTGTCAGGATGGGCTGGTATGTTCTTGAGCACGGCGACCGTTAATGTGCCTACCTTGGTGATGACGCTTGCCGTCGCAGACTGTGTACACATCATCGCGACAATGCGTCAGTCTATGCAAAACGGCTTTAGTAAAGCCCACTCTATTGAGCGAAGTATTGCGCTCAATTTCATGCCTATCTTGATTACCTCCATTACCACCGCGATCGGCTTTTTAATGATGAATATGTCGGATTCTCCAATCCTGCGAGATTTCGGCAACCTATCAGCCCTTGGCGTCATGGTTGCTTGTTTCCTTTCCATCACGTTACTTCCCGCCTTGCTTAATATCCTTCCGGTTACGGTGAAGTCGGATACTTCTGATGAAAGAAAGCACTTTATGGATCATTTAGGAGATTTCGTGGTGTCAAAGCGACATGCTTTATTGCCGTTGTCGGTGCTTGTTATTGTCGCGAGTGCGAGCTTGATTCCACTGAACAAAGTCAATGATGAATCCGTCGAGTACTTTGGCCATAGCAATGAATTTCGCCGAGCGGCTGATTTTATGGAAGAGCGAATCAGTGGCATGGCGAACATCAGTATCGCGATAAAAACCAACGAATCGCAGGGCATTGCCGATCCTAATTTTCTCAATACCGTGGGTAAATTTACTGACTGGCTAAGGTTGCAGCCAGAAACGGACCATGTTGCGACCTTGAGCGATGTTTATAAGCGCCTAAACAAGAACATGCATGGAGATGATCAGGCTTATTACTCGCTCCCTCAAGACAGAGAATTAGCGGCTCAATATCTGCTGCTTTACGAAATGTCACTACCGTATGGTTTAGATTTGAACAACCAAATCAATGTAGATAAGTCGTCGATCAAGATGGTTCTCACCGTGGAGAACTTGGGCAGCGTCGAGCTTGTTGATTTGGAAAATCGCATTTACCAATGGTTTAACGAAAACGCGCCTCAATATGATGTTGTTGCTTCTAGTCCTTCATTGATGTTTGCGCATATTGGTGAAACGAATATGGCCAGCATGCTGTCAACCTTGCCCATTACTCTTGTCTTAATCTCTGCATTACTGATCTTTGCCTTGCGTTCGTTCAAGCTTGGCTTAATTAGTCTTGTCCCGAATATTGCTCCTGCGCTTATTGGTTTTGGTATTTGGGCGCTGGTTTCTGGCGAGATAAACTTGGGATTGTCTGTCGTTGTGACATTAACGCTTGGTGTTGTTGTCGATGACGCCGTTCACTTTCTTTCTAAATATCAACACGCTCGTAAAGATGGCCACAGTGCGGAGCAAGCGGTTCGCTACGCCTTTCGCACCGTGGGGCGCGCGCTTTGGATTACGACGGTCGTGCTTGTTGCTGGTTTCTCTGTTCTGGCGATGTCGAGCTTCCGCTTAAATGCCGATATGGGACAGTTGAGTGCCATTGTTATCTTCATTGCTCTTGTTGTGGATTTCATCTTTCTACCGACTCTACTGATGTTGTTTGACAAAGGCGTTTACGACGAGGTGGAGCGCCGAAATAAGCTTAAATCAACTGACTCTCAAACCAAGACTGTTACTCAGTCATAACGAATTAAAGGATTGAACATGAATTTAGTAAAAAATGCCTTAAAAGTATCAGTACTTTCTGTCTCGCTTATTATGAGTCATGCGGTGTTGGCGGATGAAGCCAAAGGACTAGAAATTGCCCAAGAGCGCAAAGCCCGTGATGAAGGGTGGGGGGATTCTGTTGCTACGATGCAAATGATTCTGCGAAACGCGCAAGGAGAAAGCAGCACACGTTTAATGCGCTTACAATCACTCGAAGTTGATGGCGATGGTGACAAAGGGCTCACGATATTTGATGAACCGAGAGATGTAAAAGGCACGGCGTTTCTTAACCATTCTCATACGGTGGGTGCCGATGACCAATGGCTTTACCTTCCTGCACTGAAACGTGTGAAACGTATTTCCTCGCGTAACAAATCAGGCCCTTTTATGGGCAGTGAATTCGCGTATGAGGATCTCAGTTCCTTTGAGATTGAAAAATACCGTTTCAACTACCTAAAAGATGACAGCATAAACGGGCAAGATGTTTTCGTCGTAGAGCAAATTCCGACCGATAAGAACTCAGGTTATACCAAGCAAACGGTGTGGTTAGATAAAGCGCATTATCGTCCACTTAAAGTTGAGTTTTACGACCGCAAAGGCTCTTTGTTAAAAACGCTTTCTTTTTCCGATTACAAGCAATATCTCAACCAATATTGGCGAGCGCACACTATGGCGATGACAAACCATCAAACAGGAAAAAGTACTGAGCTAACGACTAGCGAAATGCGTTTTAACACTGGATTACAAGACAATGACTTTCATAAGAATGTGTTGAAGCGAGTGAGGTAGTGGAGGAAAAATGAAGCGATTAAATGTTGGGTTGTTGCTTAGTGCAGCAGCCTTTTTTTACTCGATGCCTCTGACTGCCGTCGAGCTCGCAGGACAAGTCAATATTGAGCATCGTCAGTTTTTTAAAACGGGCTCTCAGGGTCAGAGCAAAGCGCAAACGTCATTGGTTTTGCAGCCAGAATTTTACTGGGAGATGCAAAATGGTGATGCAAACTTTACTTTCACACCTTTCTATCGTCTGGATGGTCTAGACGATGAGCGAAGTCATGGTGACATACGAGAGGCACTTTATCTGACTTATTGGGATGATTATGAGCTTCGAGTTGGGATTAGTAAGGTCTTTTGGGGAGTGACTGAATCAGCCCATTTAGTTGATGTAGTAAACCAAACAGATGCCATTGAAGCTGTCGATGGTGAAGATAAACTCGGTCAGCCGATGTTACATTTTACCTCTTTCAAAGACTGGGGCACCGTCCACGCAATGTTGTTACCTTACTTTAGGGAACGAACGTTTGCGGGTACAGATGGCCGCTTGCGAACCGAACCCGTTGTCTCTGATGATGCTATCTATGAATCAAGCAGAGAAGAGAAGCACGTAGATGTGGCTTTTCGATATTCGAAAATGCTTGGCGATTGGGACGTAGGCCTGAGCTATTTATATGGAACAAACCGGGATCCTTACTTTCGTTTTGAGTACGGAGAATTAAAGCCTTACTACGCTCTGATGAGTCATGTCGGTCTGGATGTGCAAGGAATCGTTGGCGATTGGTTATGGAAACTGGAAAGTATTTATCGAGATAGCGCTGATAATCATGTCGGTCTTGTGACGGGTTTTGAGTATACCTTCGTCGGTGCATTTGACACGGTTTGGGATGTGGGGGTCATTGGTGAGTACCTCTATGACAGTCGTGGGAACAACGCACAAACTATCGGTCAAAATGATGTGTTTGCAGGTATTCGTTGGGCGCTCAATGATGAGGACGGAACGGAAGTATTGACGGGAATCACGAAGGATTTAGATAACGCTAATGTTTACAATGCTAAGTTAGAAGCATCGAGCCGAATATCGAATCACGTTAAGTGGCAAATTGATGCTTGGTTGTTTAAAAATGAAACACCAAATGATTTGCTCTACTTCGCTAGAGATGACGATTTTATCGAGCTATCTATTCAATACTATTTCTAAAACAAAAGGGCACAACTAAACGGCAGATTAACTAAAGATGACATTTTTGACGTTTTTGTGCTCTTTTTATTCAATAACCTCTTCTTTTCGTAATTCAATTTGGCATTGGTGCCCGGTTTGGCTACTATGTACAGCTATCAAAAAACCAATCACTCCCTTATGGACACTACCTACAGGTAGATGAGGAAACGATGCAACATCTAGAAGAGATCATTGCTAGCGCGAGCACTGCAATTGAAGCTGCCGAATCGCTAGTCGCACTTGATGAAGTGCGTGTTCAGTATCTGGGTAAAAAAGGTGAGCTAACTGCTCAACTTCAAAGCCTAGGCAAACTACCACCAGAAGAACGCCGTGAAGCTGGTCAAGAGATCAACAAAGCGAAAGGCGTAGTTCAGCAAGCTATCGCAGCTCGTAAAGACGCACTACAACGTGCTGAGCTTGAAGCGAAACTAGCAGCAGAAACAATCGACGTAACACTACCAGGTCGTCGTATTGAAAACGGTGGTTTACACCCAGTAACTCGTACTGTAGAGCGTATTGAGAAGTTCTTTGGCGAACTTGGTTTTAACACCGAGGCAGGCCCAGAGATCGAAGATGCATTCCACAACTTCGATGCGCTAAACATCGCAGCTGATCACCCAGCGCGTACTGACCACGATACTTTCTTCTTCAACCCAGACTTGATGCTTCGTACTCATACGTCAGGCGTACAGATCCGTACGATGGAAAATGGTAAACCACCATTCCGTTTCATCGCACCAGGCCGTGTATACCGTAACGACTACGACCAAACGCACACGCCAATGTTCCACCAAGTGGAAGGCATGCTGGTTGATGAGAACGTAAACTTTGCTCAGCTGAAAGGCATCCTGCACGATTTCCTATGTAACTTCTTCGAAGAAGAAGTAGAAGTACGTTTCCGTCCATCTTACTTCCCATTCACTGAGCCTTCAGCTGAAGTAGACGTGAAAGGCAAAAACGGTAAATGGTTAGAAGTACTAGGCTGCGGTATGGTTCACCCGAACGTGCTACGTAGCGTAGGTATCGATCCTGAAAAATACTCTGGTTTCGCATTCGGTATGGGTGTTGAGCGTCTAACAATGCTTCGTTACGGCGTGAACGACCTACGTGCGTTCTTCGAGAACGATCTTCGTTTCCTAAAACAGTTCAAGTAATCCAGAGGGTTCATCAACATGAAATTCAGCGAATCATGGCTTCGTGAGTGGGTAAGCCCTGCGGTTACTACTGACGAGCTAACTCACCAAATTACAATGGCCGGTCTAGAGGTAGACGACGTTCTTCCTGTTGCTGGTTCTTTTACTGGCGTTAAAGTCGGTCACGTTGTTGAATGTGGTCAACACCCAGATGCAGACAAACTGCGCGTAACTAAAGTTGACGTGGGTGAAGAAGAGCTTCTAGACATTGTTTGTGGCGCACCTAACTGTCGCCAAGGTCTGAAAGTAGCAGTAGCAACAGTTGGTGCTGTTCTTCCAGGCGATTTCAAAATCAAAAAAGCGAAACTACGCGGCCAGCCTTCTCACGGCATGCTTTGTTCATTCACCGAACTAGGTATCGACGTTGAGTCAGAAGGCATCATGGAACTAGCAGAAGACGCAGTAATCGGTACTGATTTCCGTGAATTCCTAGGTCTAGACGACGTAACAGTAGACGTAGATCTAACAGCAAACCGCGCAGACTGTTTCAGCATTCGTGGTCTAGCTCGTGAAGTTGGCGTACTAAACCGTGCTGACGTGACAGAGCCATCAGTAGAAGCAGTTGCCCCTTCAATCGACGATAAAGTGTCTATCGAAGTGAAAGCGCCAGCTGCGTGTCCTCGTTACCTAGGTCGTGTAGTTAAGAACGTAAACGTTCAAGCTGAAACGCCACTATGGATGCAAGAGAAACTGCGTCGTTGTGGTATTCGCTCTATCGACCCTGTAGTAGACATCACTAACTACGTTCTGCTAGAGCAAGGCCAACCAATGCACGCATTCGATCTAGCGAAGATCGAAGGTGGCATCGTAGTTCGTATGGCTGAGCAAGGTGAGACGCTAACACTTCTTGACGGCAGCGAAGCAGAGCTAAACGCAGATACACTAGTTGTTGCTGATCACAACAAAGCACTTGCAATCGCAGGTATCTTTGGTGGTGAAGAGTCTGGTGTAACAACTGAGACTAAAGACGTTCTACTAGAGTGTGCATTCTTTGCACCTGACCACATCCGTGGTCGCGCACGCAGCTACGGTCTGCACACTGACTCTTCAATGCGTTTCGAGCGTGGTGTAGATTACGCACTACAAGTAAGCGCAATGGAGCGTGCAACACAGCTTCTTGTTGAAATTTGTGGCGGTGAAGTAGCACCTGTTGTTGCAGTAGAGTCTGAAGCAGACTTACCTAAGCCAAACAAAGTTGCTCTACGTCGTACTAAGCTAGACAACCTGCTAGGTCACCACATTGCAGATAGCGACGCAGTAGAAATCCTAGAGCGTCTAGGTTTGACTGTTGAAGCTTCAGAAGAAGGTTGGATGGCAGTAGCGCCAACATGGCGTTTCGATATCGCTATCGAGCAAGACCTGATTGAAGAAGTTGGCCGTATCTACGGTTATGACAACATTCCTAACCAACACCCAGCAGCAGCACTTAAGATGCACAACCACGTTGAAGCGGATCTTCCACTGAAACGCGTTCGTGATCTTCTTGTTGATCGTGGTTACCACGAAGCAATTACATACAGCTTCGTTGAGCCCGAGCAACAAAAGCTAGTTGTACCTGGTGTTGAGCCTCTAGTGCTTCCAAACCCAATTTCTGCAGACATGTCAGCAATGCGTCTTGGTCTTATCCAAGGTCTGCTGAACACGGTTGTTCACAACCAAAAGCGTCAACAGCCACGCGTTCGTCTATTCGAATATGGCCTACGTTTCATCCCATGTGAATCTGCAGAAAACGGCATGCGTCAAGAGCCTATGCTTGCAGGTGTTATTGCTGGTACTCGCGGTGAAGAACATTGGGATATCGAAACTAACACGGTTGATTTCTTCGACCTTAAGGGCGATCTAGAAGCGATTCTAGAGCTATCTGCGAACGAAAAAGCGTACTCTTTCGCTGCACTGTCACCTGAAAGCAAAAAAGCTAATCCAGCTCTTCACCCAGGTCAATCTGCGGCAATCATCGTAGACGGCAAAGAAGTAGGCGTGCTCGGTACCGTTCACCCTGAGCTTGAGCGTAAGTTCGGTCTAAACGGTCGTACTATCGTATTCGAAATCGAATGGTCTGCAATTAACAGCAAAGTGATCCCAGAAGCGGTAGCACTTTCTAAATTCCCTTCAAACCGTCGTGATATCGCGGTAGTAGTGGATGAAGCTGTTGCATCTGGTGACATCGTTAACGCTTGTCTAGAGCAAGGTGGCGAGTTCCTTAAAGATGCGAAACTGTTCGACGTTTACGTAGGTAAAGGCGTTGAAGATGGTAAGAAGAGCCTAGCAATCGCTCTGACTCTACAGTCACTTGAGCGTACGCTGGAAGATGCAGATATCGCTGGTGCGGTTGACGCTATCGTTGCTCACGTTTCTGAGAAGTTTGGTGCGTCTCTGCGTGACTAATCTCGCGTAACGTATCTTCTTAATAAATGAAAACCCTGCCAGTTTGGCAGGGTTTTTTATTTTTAGGATTACCTTATCGTTGTTCAAGTTCCTTACTGCTCGCACCATCCCTCATTACTTTAAAATACTAGACTAAACTAGGGATGGCCCTTACCCGAGATTAGGAACGTATTGTTTTTCAGCTAATACACGCTAACGATAGCTTGTTGGCGGTTAGGCAGCGAGTGAGAGGGTATAGCTAAGCAGAAGAGGTAGCGTAAGAATGCTGAAAAAGTTGCCAAATAGTACCATTGACGCCACTTTCATGGGTTCTATATTCAGCCTTTCCGCAAATAGGTAATTCATGACGGCTGGCGGCAGCATTGTGAAGAGCACCATCATTTGCAATTGCATCGTTGGAAGGGGAATTAACCAATAAATAAGTGCAAAAGCGACAGCACCAGTTGCCAGTGACTGCACGGTACACAACACACCAATCTTTAAACCGTCCAACCTTAAATGACACATTTGTGCCCCCAGAGATAAAAGCATCACGGGTACGGCCGCTTGCCCAAGTAGAGCCGTGGCTTCGTATAAAGGCGCCCATGCACCCACATTTGACACGTTGAGAAACAGAGCCAACGACGCTGCTAAAAAGATTGGCATCTTGACTATTTGCTTAAAAGGGTTGCCATGACTAAGCAGCATTACGCCTAAGCTGATATGCAAGCATGCTGACACGACAAATAAAAGCACTGCTGACGACAGCGCAATTTCTCCAAACGTATAGGTAAACAAAGGAATAGCTAGATTTCCGCTATTGCGAAACATATGTGGTGGCGCCCAGGTTTTAAACGAGAGTGACGTCCATCGACATACCGGGATCATGAGTAGTGCGGGAATTAAAACCGCGACAATTGCCGCCAAAAGAAGCGGCCCCTGATTTGAATCGAGCGGCATGCTAACGAGTGACGAAAATACCAGTGCTGGCGTGAATACCTCAATATTAATGCGGTTTATTGGGCGAAAGTCAGGCTTGATGTAACGACCGACCAAATAGCCAACTCCGACAAGAGCAAAAACAGGGAAAAGAATATTTATGATTTGATTAATCATGGTCGCCTAGAAGCAGTGTAAGAAGCTAATGAGGAAATACACGAACTTCCACATTATCAATCTTTATATATGGCGTCATCGTTAAACAGCGAGAAGCGTGGGTTTAATCAAGCTTTCTAAGCACAGTTACAAAGTACAGGTGGTCATACCTTTTAATCTAATTGTTACGTATCGAGTTACATACAAATCACTGAATTTACGACAAGTTCTATGTCAAGTGTCTGTTAAATAACCAATATCTGATATTTTTATTAAATAGTGTTTAATATTGATATTTAAACTAATTTTAGTTTTATAATCTGGATGTTTTTCCTGATAAAGATGAAACAAAAACAAAAATATCAAATTTCTGGCGTTTAACAATAATTTACGTAGTGCTATTCCTTTTGTTCGCCAAGAAAAAAGTTGGCGAAAATCATAAGCTTGTCATACACTTCCTGATGTAACCCCGATATGTTGTTGAATTGGTAGGGTAAAACTGCTCTGGCGCTACACTAACGTAGCATTGTTTAACATAGCTTTGAGGAAAGTTTTATGGCGCTCACAAAAGCCGAACTGGCAGAAAACCTGTTTGATAAATTAGGATTTAGTAAGCGGGACGCCAAGGAAACGGTGGAAGTGTTCTTTGAAGAGATTCGTAAGGCACTGGAAAGTGGCGAACAGGTAAAACTGTCAGGTTTTGGTAACTTTGATCTTCGTGACAAGAATGAACGACCTGGTCGTAACCCGAAAACTGGTGAAGATATTCCAATTACTGCTCGACGTGTAGTGACTTTTCGCCCGGGTCAGAAGTTAAAAGCTCGTGTAGAAAACCTGAAGAAAGTACAGTAAGCCGAATAAATGGATCACGCTAAGGCGTGGTCTTTTTTTGCGTAAAATTCGTGTGCATACAAATGAAAACCACCGCAATGCGGTGGTTTTTCTGTTTATGAGAGACGCTTAATGATATCGGTTACGCCGCTTCTAGATGCGTTGTTAAGTATGGTTGCCATGCTTGTTGGTACAAGTTCTTAGACTGTGTACGCATGTTGTGAATAGAGGCAAGCTCTATTTCGCTTAGCTCACGTTTTTCCAACATCGCTTGACGTTCTAGTTTCTGGATTTTTTCGTATAGGTCGTGTTCGGGACCGCTTTTTACATCTGCGATTGCTTTCAAGTGCAGTTGAACTTCGGCTACTAGGTTTGTTTTTGGTAAACGAACGAGCAAGTTCAAGTCTCTATATCCTGAAGGGCCAGGTTTTTTGAATCGATTTTTTACTTTCACAATCGTTGTTTCACGCTCTAACGTTTCATAAATGGAGACTAAACTCGCGACGTCTTCAGCTACAATCGTTGCACGTGCTAGGTCAGTAATACGTTCAACTTTCCCATCTAACTCTAAAGCTATCTTTTCTTCTGCTCGTTGTTTGGATTTCACGCCTGCGAAGTATGGCTGAGCGTCATTAAGAAGTGCGGTACTTTTACAGATAGTTTCAAGTTCAAATTGCGCTTGGTGAGCTTTGCTGTAAAGAATGTCGAAGTCAGAATATGGCTGAGTTGGTGTGGTGTCGATTGACTGAATGCCATATAAACCGCTAAGGCTGTGTTTAAAAAGTTTCGAACAAACTTCGTTTTGGCTGGTTGAACGACTTTGTTCGCCACTAGGTGCAGGGGTAATTGGAAGTGCGGCAAATGCCGGTGCACGGCTAAGTACCAAAAGCATCAATGCTGTAGTACGAAGAAATAAGCTCATTCACTCTCCTTAACTTGCTTGTACTTAGAAAATAGGGAACATAAAGGTCGCTAAGTTCGGCAAATCAGGTACTAACTTATAAATGGGGCCGTTACGAAAGATTCCAAGGTTTCAGTTTTATCTTGAAGTAGAATCGTGCGTTAGATCACCATTTCTCTTTTCTTTATTCTGATTATCAGATAAAGGCGCGTCTCCTATGAGACCGATTACATCCTATCACCGCAGTATTAACCAAAGATGAACGGCATAGACAAATTGAAAAAAAACGTTAGTCTTACCTCTCAAAATGAAAACAGCCGACAAGTAGAAAGTAAAATGAGAGACCAAGAATTTTGGCATAACAAATGGGCCAGCAATCAGATCGGATTTCACTTGGAAGATGTAAACCCGCTATTACCAGTATATTGGAAACACACTAATCCAAAGCGTGAAGATAAAGTGTTAGTTCCTTTATGTGGAAAGTCAGAAGACTTGATTTGGCTGGCGATGAAGCATGATTCGGTTGAAGGCGTTGAGCTAAGCCATATTGCTGTGCGTGCCTTTTTTGCTGAACATTTTTACACGCCAACGGTAACGCCTCTTAATGGCATGCACGAGCTTTATCAATTTGATGAGCTCTCTATTTATACTGGGGACTTTTTCACTGCACCAGTATCTCAAGCCGATATCATTTATGATCGCGCCGCGTTGGTTGCTTTACCGCAAGATATGCGAGAGGAGTATGTAGAGCGTCTCAAGCAACTTTTGAACCCAGGCGGTCGTATTTTGCTTGTTACACTCAACTATCCTCAAGAAGAGATGGCGGGGCCTCCATTTAGCGTGCCGGTCGAAGAGATTGAGCAGTTATTTTCAGGTTACAAAGTTACTTGTTTGAACGTAGATGAAGCTGACGAGAATCATCCTAAAATTGCGAAAAAAGGCTTAAGTCGCTTCTCTGAAGAAGTGTACTTAATCGAGAGTGAATAGGCTCTCTTCGGTTTGGAACACGAAATAGCGCAGCAATTTGAGCTGCGCTATTTTTGTATGAGTGGTTCGTATTTAATAAATGATATTCACTTTTGAAGCACTTTCAACAGCATCTTGAACGGCTTCTTCGGTGGTTTTTCGTCGCGTAAAGACAACACCTAAACGGCGGCGGCCATCGATTTCTGGCTTACCGAATAGACGAACTTGTGTTTGAGGTTGAGCTAAAGCTTTGCTTAGGTTTTCAAAGCGAATGTTTGTGGAAGTTCCTTGTCCAAGAATAACAGCAGACGCAGATGGGCCATATTGCACAATATTATTAATTGGCATTCCGGTAAACGCGCGCACGTGGAGAGCAAACTCAGACATTTCCTGTGAAATCATTGTAACCATGCCCGTATCGTGAGGGCGAGGAGAGACCTCATTGAAAATGACTTTATCGCCTTTAACAAATAGCTCTACACCAAAGATGCCGTAGCCACCGAGCGCGTTTACCACTTTCTCAGCCGTGTATTCAGCTGCTTTTACTGCGTTTTCTGACATAGTTTGCGGTTGCCATGATTCGCGGTAGTCGCCATCTTCCTGACGATGACCAATTGGAGCACAGAAATGCACACCGTCAACGGCTCTGATGGTCAATAAAGTGATTTCGTAATCGAAGTCGATAAAACCTTCCACGATAACGCGACCTGCACCCGTACGCCCGCCTTCCTGAGCGTAATCCCATGCTTTTGTAACGTCGTCTTCGGTCTTGATAACACTTTGCCCTTTACCTGAAGAGCTCATCACAGGCTTCACCACGCACGGAATACCCACATGCTCAACCGCGGCTTTGAAGTCTTCAAAGTTATCTGCAAAACGATAAGGTGAAGTCGTCAATTCCAGTTCTTCTGCTGCCAAACGTCGGATACCTTCACGATTCATTGTTAGCCTGGTTGCCTTAGCGGTTGGAACAACATTCAGTCCTTTCTCTTCAAGCTCTACCAGTTTGCCGGTTGCGATGGCTTCAATTTCTGGTACGACGTAAGTAGGTTGTTCCTTCGTAATAACTTCTTCTAAGGCGTTCCCATCTAACATGTCGATAACATAACTACGGTGAGCGACTTGCATCGCTGGAGCATTGGCATAGCGATCACAAGCAATCACTTCTAAACCAAGTCTCTGGCATTCAATGGCGACTTCTTTACCGAGTTCGCCAGAGCCTAAAAGTAATACACGGGTAGCATTTGCGCTAGTTGCAGTGCCAAACATAGTGTTCCCTTACAAAATAGAGTGATGAGACAGAAATTGCAGGAGATCATACTGAAGTTTTATGACAAAGCAAACGTTTGCTTTTGGTTTTTAAGTAATAAAAAAGCTCTACATGTTGTAGAGCTTTTTGTTGAATTTGTCGTTTATACGTTGACAAAACTAAGCGGAATATCTGGATTCAACGCTTCCAACGTTGATTGCGTATCGGCTAAGTGACTGATCTTACCTTCTGAGTTTTCTACCAATGCAGCGGCTTTGATGCTGTCAAAGGTTTCACCCGCAAGTAAAACTTGGATTAGCGCAACTTGTAGCGGTGGCAAGCTAGGATTAAACGCTGCATTTTCTGCATAAGCGCCTTGGAATACACGGCCGCTAGTCATCTCTAATGCTAAACCACTCAAGTTGTTGGTGTATGGAGAGTGGCTCATGTTCATCGCTTCAACTGCACTTTGGATGAGTGCGTCTTCATCATCACATGAGAATTGGTGTTTAACTTCTGCCATTAAGCCGGACTCGATACCGAGATCGTTTGGTCCAAAGGCTTCAGGCAGGTATTCATGAAGTGACTTTTCTTCGCGTTCTGGGAGCTGGATTTTAAGCTCGTTTGCGGTAGATAACTCATTCATGAACTGGCGGCAGTGACCACATGGGCTGAAGTTGATAGTGATATCCTTAACACCACGTTCGCCTTTCATCCAAGCATGGCTAATCGCAGACTGCTCTGCGTGAACCGTTTGACCCAACTGTACACCAAAGAATTCCATGTTGGCACCGAAGTAAAGGCGACCTGAAAGACCACGAACGATAGCGCCGACATAAAAGTCAGAAAGGGGAGCATAGGAGTACGCTGCGGCAAAAGGAAGTAGCGCAACACGAAGCTCTTTGTCTGATAGACCGGTAGCTGAAAGCAACTGCTCAAATTGTTGAACTGAAAGCGTAGCATCAAAATCATCAGCTTGGATGATAGGAGCAAGTTGTTTGGAAAGTGCTTCTGGAGCGCCTGCTAGCGCCTGTTCAATGCGACTTTTCATGTTGAATCCTTGTTATTGCATGGACAGTTATTCTATGTGAAAGATAGAAATGTTCCGTGCGTTAGATCACGATAAATAATGCAATTTATAATTCTGTTACATAATTAGAGTGAGCTCACACATGTATTCGATTGCACAGGTGTGAAGCGTTATCTCCGTCTCACAATTAACCATATCAGTATATATTCATATGACCAAGGAGCAGGAGTATGTTACCAACGCGACTTTTACCGCTATGCTACTTTATACCTACGTAATCTAGAGCGAGTGGTAGCAGCTAGAATGCTAATGCTATGAATGTATATCTCGATCAAGTCCCTTCACGATATTACTGGGTGAGGTTGCTAGATAAGATAGGGTTTTGAAAAGGGTAAGGAAGAAGCGGAAAGGCTACGGTCTGCCGGAAGGAGGGCAGACCGAGAGCGCTTAACTATTGATATAGCCAGACCGCCAAAGCAAAAAAACTTGGAGCCAAAATAGAAGTTATGATCCCACATAAAACCAATGCGAGTGATGAGAACGCGGCATCTATGGGCTGTTTCTCTGCACAAGTAGCGGTGCCTAAGGCATGAGAGACTGTACCCATTGTCAGACCACGTGCAATCGGGTGTTTAATTCCAATCAAATTGTAAATTGGGTATGCCAAAATTGCGCCCAATAAACCGACAATCAGAACCAAGATCGCCGCAACGGCAGCTTCACCACCGAGGTGACTCGAAATTTCCATTGCTATTGGCGTCGTGACGGATTTACCCACTAGACTCGCGATTAAATTGATATCCGCTTTGAAAGCGACTGCGATCAAGGTGGTTGTCATCATCGACATCACACTGCCTACTGTGCAAGCGAAAGTGATGATTCGCCAGTTTGCTTTAATTTGTGGTAGTTGTTCATATAACGGGTAAGCCAGAGCAACTACGGCTGGTTGAAGTAAAAAACTGATCCCTTCGTTATCCGCATAATACGTTTCAAACGGTACATTTAAGTAAGTAAGCAAAGGAATGAGCACTGCAATACTGATCAGCAAAGGATTTGCTAGAGGATTATTCACTTTGATTGCAATTTGGCGCGCGACAAGAAAAACCGCAATGGTAACAACTAACCACATATCAGTGCTTCTCCTTTAGCAAGTAGTCCAGCAGCCAAGCGAGGCTGACTAGTACAATGAGTGAGCCTCCAACTGCGCTAGCAATGATAGGGAGGGCATTAGCGAGTAGCATATCGAAATGTTGCATTAATCCGACGCTAATAGGAACGAACAATAAGATCATATAGCGGATAAATAGCGTGGCGCCCGGTTTGACCCAGTCGACTTTTACAAGCCCAAGAGTCATGGAGAAAAACAGTACGAGCATACCGATGACACTTCCTGGAACGGAAACGCCAGTGAACTTTTGAATGGTAATTCCGATGCCAAGTGCTCCCATGATGAGGAAGATTGAAATGAGCAGTTGGATCAGTTGTAAGAATCGTTCTTTAATCATTTTGACAGTATATAAACAACAAGCACACCATAAGGTGCGCTTGTATTAGGAGGAGTTAGGAAGCTAAGCTCTCTACATAACAGTACACGGATTTTAATATCGCAATCTTCTTTTCGTCACTTTCATGTTCGTGAACTAAGTTTTCTAAATTCAGCATGTACTCTTCAATTTGGCTTTCAAACACTTCTCGACAGTGTAGTGCCCAGCGTCTTTGTTCTTGCTCGTCTAATGTGCCTGGGAAGTTACGCGCACGATAGCGGAACAATAGAGGTTTAATGCGCTTGTCATCAAATTCAATGTCTAATGCAGCAAGATTATTCGGGTCGGTTTCTCGAATGATATCCATAGCTGCGCGATCAGCCGGAGAAAAGAACCCGTCGTAAAGCTGTGTATCGACGTCATCACTTTTATCGAATTTACGCTCGACTGAAAAGAGGCTAATCAGCTTTTCTCTAATTTCAGGATGTTGGCGCAACAAAGCGAGATTAGCGAGACATTGCTGGCGATCAATGCCAATAGACTCCGCATTTTCAGCCGTTAACGTTTTTGCAGGGGCGAGAATAGGGCATTTGTTCAAATGAACTAGTTTAACTGGCACTGGTAGCAATTCACCAAGATCTTCGCGCTTAGTGTAGAGTCTTTCGTGCAGCTCTTCTGCGGATAGCTCAAGAATAGGTTGAGGGTCTTTCGCTAAATCGATGGTGATAACGGCGTTATTATTGGTTGGATGCCAAGCAACAGGCACAATCCAGCTAGTGTACTGGCATTCGCGCCCTAGCATGCCTGAAACGTGCATCAACGGTGTCATGTTGACGATGTCGACTAAATCATTGAGCTTGCGCTTTTGGCGCATAGAAAAAAAGTAATCAAACAATTTTGGTTGCGCTGCTTTTACTTTCTTTGCCATTTCGATAGTCGCAATCACATCTGCCATGGCATCGTGCGCGTTACTATGTTCTATGCCGTTAGCCACAGACAAGTGTTCTAATTTAAAGCTAGTGAAGCCATCTTCGTTTTCTGGCCATTCTACGCCTTCTGGGCGAAGGGCATGGCACGCGCGTAGTACATCGAGTAAATCCCAACGCGAGTTACCGTTTTGCCAACTCCATGCGTATGGATCGATAAAGTTGCGATAACAAGTATAACGGGTCACTTCGTCATCAAAGCGAATGCTGTTGTAGCCTAAACTGGTGGTATTTGGTCTCGCGAGTTCAGCGTGAATCTTAGCGATAAACTCTGGCTCAGAAAGGCCTTCTTGAACCGTTTTTTGCGGAGTAATACCAGTAATAAGCGCAGCTTCAGGAGACGGAAGATAATCAGCTGGTGGTTGACAGTACATGACTAAAGGCTCGCCGATGATATTAAAGTTTTCATCTGTACGAACACCAGCAAACTGGCTTGGGCGATCTTTCGCGGGGTTGGTTCCCCATGTCTCATAATCAAAGAAGAAAAAAGTGGGCTGATTATCTTGGTGCATTCTGCTTACCGTTTACAAAACCGATGACAGTATTAGACCATTCAACGCCTTGACTAGCAACGAAAGATGCAAGTTGAATTTTTGAAAATGAAAAAAGCCGATGGCGAACCATCGGCTTGATATTTTACGTTTATCGCTTTGGAAGGAATTTGAGTTCTATGCTCGTGTTTCTTCCAATGTTGCTTCACTTTCTGGTGACTTCAGCACTCGGCTAGCAATTGTACCCGCAGTCATTGAGCCTGAAACGTTTAGTGCGGTACGTGCCATGTCAATCAATGGTTCAATAGAGATAAGTAGCGCCGCGATGGTCACAGGTAAGCCCATTGCAGGAAGAACAATCAAGGCTGCAAACGTTGCACCGCCGCCAACACCTGCAATACCAAATGAACTGATGGTGATAATCGCAATCAATGACAGGATAAAGTGTAGATCAAGTGGGTTGATACCCATTGTTGGAGCTACCATCACTGCAAGCATTGCAGGATAGATACCCGCACAGCCGTTTTGGCCGATAGTGGCACCAAACGATGCTGATAGGTTTGCAATCGCTGGTGGTACGTTAAGCTTCGTGATTTGCGCTTCTACGTTTAGTGGAATTGTTGCTGCTGAGCTACGAGATGTAAACGCGAAGGTCAGTACAGGCCAGATTTTCTTAAAGTATTCCGCAGGGCTAACGCCGACAAAAGAGACTAATACGCCGTGAACAACAAACATCAGTGCGATAGCAACATAAGACGCCACAATAAAGCCAAGTAGGTTTAGGATGTCGCCTGCGCTTGATGTCGCTACCACTTTTGCCATCAGTGCTGCGATGCCGTATGGCGTTAGGGCCATGATCATCTTCACTAATCGCATAACGATAGATTGAGCAGCTTCTACGAAAGTACGAATCGGTGATTCCAACTCTGCTTTTTCCATCATCACTTTACGAGCGGCGATACCAGTTAACACGCCGAAAATCACTACAGCGATAATCGATGTCGAGCGAGCACCTGTTAGATCAGCAAATGGGTTGGTTGGAATGAAACTAACTAGCATTTGAGGAATAGTTAGGTCACTTACTGTACCGGCACGGCTTTCTAGAACGGCGATACGAGCGGTTTCACGCGCACCTTCAGTTAACCCTTCTGCTGAAAGGCCAAATGTTGTTGTCACCAAGATACCGATAAGTGCAGCAATTGCAGTCGTTACTAGAAGAACAGAGATGGTCAGGCCAGAAATTTTACCTAAAGATCCACCTTTCTCCAATTTAACAACTGCAGAGATCATCGATACCAATACTAGTGGCATGATGACCATTTTCAGTAGACCAACGTAGCCACTGCCTACAATGCCTACCCATTCAAGTGTTTGAGCAATTGCGCTGTTGCCTTCACCGTGAATGAGTTGCAAAGCAAGACCAAAAAGAGAACCGGTAACAAGACCGATCAAAACGAGACGTGAAAGAGTATGTTTCTTTTGTTGCTGACTAAATAGAAAGAACAATATGCCAACAAAGACGGCTAGAGAGGCTATCACTGCAAAATTCATAATTTGACCTTATCAACCAACCGAAGTGGCGGTTGTTTTTTATACGGGGTTTTATACGGATGTATTTATGGAGCGTAAGATAACGCTCGTGATATAACTTTAAAAATGACAAACGGGTATTAGCTAGATCTAAAATGAATATAAAAACGAGATCTAAGTCGCGTGAGAGCGTGAATTAGCACGTTAATTGTACAAAATGGTTATTCGTAGTGATGCAGTAAGTCACGCATTTCTTTCCTTTGTAAGTAAACCACCGAGTCTTCTTGATAACTGAAAAGTTGATAAATCATCGCTTTGGCGACATCTTCTGCTCGAATCGGTAAAAAGTTGGACAGTTTGCCAAGCATGAATGGGCGAATTACCTTAAACAGAGTTTGTACTAACTTCTCGTCCATTCTTGGGCTTTGACGTTGACCAACAAGCGGGCCTGGGCGAACAAATACGATTTCCTCAAAATCCATAGCTTCGATTCGTTGTTCCATTTGTCCTTTACAAGCTAAGTAATGGGATGGCGATTTACTATTTGCACCGAGGCTAGAAACAATCGCAAGGCGTTTGACTCCGATTGTTTTCATTTGTTGGGCGACTTTGCACACCAGATCAACATCTACTCTACGCAAATTATCCTTACTGCCTGCTTGCTTAAGGGTCGTGCCTAAACAGATAAAGCCGATGGTTGGTGTCGGTTGGTTCTCATCCCATTGGTGGATAGAAAGGTCTGCATCAATGAGAGGAATAAGCTTGTTGTCCACATCTAGGACGCCATCGAGTGGGCGGCGAGAAAGATAATATAATGTTCCAACACCTGATTGATTTATGAGGTTTGCAATGACTTTTGAGCCTACTAAGCCAGTTGCACCGGCGATGATTGCGCAGGTGTTGTTATCCATATCTTTTCTCCTATATGGGAACATAGTCTAAGCTATTGTAGCGGATTTCAACGAGTTACTTATAATCTCGTGCAAGAAAGGTGAGACGCTCTGCGAACTCGGCAGACTATCCTGAGATAAACTTGATTAGCGCTGCCCCAATTGGATGCAAGTGTATACAATAGTGGGCGCGCAAAAACTGTCGCTGAACAAGACCTCTTGAACAACAGAACACCTCTCACCCAGACAACATCAAAGGAACGTAAAAAATGGATGACTCTTTTGCTGCGGAGATACAAGCACGCATAGATAACAAAACCAAACCCGTCGGTTCTTTAGGCTTATTGGAAAAGGTGGCACTGCAGTTAGCTCTTATTCAAAGTCAGAATAAACCTCAGCCAGTTGATTCCATCGCTATCTGCAAACCAAGCATGCTGGTATTTGCTGGAGATCACGGCGTTGCAGAGGAGGGCGTGAGCATTGCGCCAAGCGAAGTCACTCAGCAAATGGTGGCTAACTTTCTCGCTGGCGGCGCAGCCATCAACTGTTTTTGCGACATTAATGGCATTCAACTCAAAGTAATAGATTGCGGCATGTTGGCTCCTATTGATGTGCTGGTTCCAGAATTTAAATCCCATCCCAACTTGGTTGAACAACGGTTGGGTAACGGTACGGCTAATTTTTCTAAACAATCAGCGATGTCCCCAGAACAAGTGGCGTTAGGTTTAGAATATGGTGCGAAGATTGCTGAGCATACCATTTTGCATGGTTCAAACCTCTTAATGTTCGGCGAGATGGGCATCGGTAATACCAGTTCGGCCTCAGCACTGTTATCGGCGCTGAGCTCATTAGATATTGATTATTGTGTTGGCGTTGGCACCGGAATCAATCAACAGCAGTTGAGCCGCAAATATAAACTGGTAGCACAGGGGGTAAACCGATGTCGAGGTCTTGATACCAAAGCGATTCTCGCACAGGTTGGGGGCTTTGAAATCGTACAAATGGTGGGCGCTTTTTTAGAAGCCAAGCGGCTTAAAACTCCAGTTTTAGTGGATGGGTTTATCGTATCGGTAGCGGCTTATATTGCGACGTTGTTAGACGAAGAAACGCGTGAATACATGTTGTTTGCCCATCGCTCTGAAGAAAATGGACATAAATTTGTATTGGAACATCTTAAAGCCGAACCTCTGCTCGACCTTGGTTTACGGCTAGGGGAGGGAACAGGAGCCGCTCTTGCCTTACTCTTGTTAAAAGCTGCCGCCCAGTTTTACAACAAAATGGCGAGCTTTGAGAGTGCAGGAGTTACAGTTTAGTGTCAGTCCCTGATAATTCTGAGAAAGTCACGTCGTCATCGTTAAGATACCAGTGGGAGTTATTTCTATTAGCTACCAGTTTTTTTAGCCGCTTACCCGTGCCCCAAGCGTTGCCTTACAGTGAAGAACGCATGAATCAGGCAGGCCGTTACTTTGCGTTAGTTGGTCTCGTGCTTGGAGCACTTTGCGCTTTGGTATTCTCGCTCACCTCAATTTTTTTTCCAGAGTCGGTTGCCATAGTATTAACGATGGTGTTTAGCTTATTGTTAACTGGGGCTTTTCACGAAGACGGCTTGACCGATATGGCGGATGGCATTGGCGGTGGCATGACCGTAGAGCGACGCCTCTCTATTATGAAAGACAGTCGTATTGGCACTTATGGTGCCGCCACTCTCATTATGGCGTTATTGGCTAAGTATGTTTTTTGGAGTGAACTGGCTAACTTGCCGCACTTTTGGTTGGTCATTGTCGTCGCTTACACCGCAAGCCGAGCACTAGCAGCGACGCTTATTTATGACATGCCTTATGTCAGTGACAGTGATACGTCGAAAAGTAAACCGCTAGCAAGTCGCCAGTCTTCTCTAGAAGTCTCCATTTTGTTGTTTACTGGTGGCGTAACATTGCTTGTGCTTGGTTTCGCGGATGCGATCTTGATATCGCTTGTTCTCGTGGTATTTCGTTTGATGTTCAAACGTTGGTTAACCAAGAGAATTGGCGGCTTTACGGGGGATTGCCTTGGCGCAGCGCAACAGTTGTCGGAACTGCTTATTTATCTCACTATGATTGGGTTGTATCACTCCTCATGAAGCAATTGATACTCGGTGGCGCGCGCTCTGGGAAGTCGCATTTGGCAGAAAAAACAGCTAAGCACTTATCGGTCGCTTCTCATCGATCATTACACTATGTTGCAACCGCGCTGCCATTTGACCAAGAAATGCGAGAGCGAATAGCGCATCATCAAAAGCAACGCGGGGGCGAGTGGCAAGAGCATGAATGCCCCCTTCATTTATCTGAGTTACTGACAAATTTCGCTACCACCGATGTTGTATTGGTCGACTGTTTAACCTTGTGGCTCAACAATTGGATATTTGAGTTAGGTGATGAATGTTCCAATGAGAAGCTAGAAGCAGAAATTGAAAAGCTTATAAAGATGGTACGTGGCTCAGATGCGACGTTAATATTCGTCTCTAACGAGGTTGGAATGGGCATTGTGCCTTTGGGGGCGGTTAGTCGTTATTTTGTGGATAATGCAGGACGGATGAATCAAAAACTAGCCAGTGTTTGCCATCGCGTTACCTTTGTTGCTGCTGGTTTGCCGTTGGTTCTTAAAGAGTAGGATGGAACAAAATGAAAACACTCAATATCTATCTTGTGCGTCATGGAAAAGTAGACGCTCCACCAGGACTCCATGGCCAAACAGATGTAAAAGTTACGCCTGCTGATCAAGAGAGTATTGCTCGGGCTTGGGCCGAGAGTGGACGAGGTGTGGGTGGAATAATTTCTTCTCCGCTTTCACGCTGTCAAGAACTGGCAAACATCATTGCTGAACAGCAATTATTACCAGTAATGACGGATGAGTCTTTACAAGAGATGGCATTTGGTGATTTTGATGGTATGCCTTTTGATATGCTCACTGAGCAGTGGAAAAAGCTAGATGCTTTTTGGCAATCGCCAGCACAACATACGTTGCCGAATGCTGAGAGCTTAAGCACATTTTCTGAGCGCATATGTCGCGTTTGGTCTCAAATCATCAACGATATCAATGACAATCTACTTATCGTCACGCATGGTGGCGTCATTCGTATGATTCTTGCTCATGTATTGGAGTTAGATTGGCGTAACCCAAAGTGGTATTCGACGTTGTCGATAGGAAACGCTTCTGTCACGCATGTAACAATTACCATAGATGAGCAAATTTACGCCTCGGTGCGTTCGATTGGCGTACCTCTTTTAACTCGTTAATTTATAAATATTAAAATGCCCAGAACGATATTGCTTACGGGCATAGTCACGGAAGATGTCAGTGGAAGCCCATCTGCTAGGTGCAGGAAGCGAAAATTGACTCAGTTACATAAAAAGGAAATATAGAAATGACAACGCCGAGTTGGGATTTGTCCATCGTTTATAACGACCTTTCTGACCCACGAATTCAAGACGATATTGCTCTTGTGGAACAATGTATTGATCTTTTGAATAAACAATCAGCAGATTGTGGCAACGTAGAGATCATGCAAAATGCGATTTTAACCAATGAAGCCGCGAGTCGTTTAGCGGGTACAGTTGCAAATTTTGCGAGTTGTTATGCTTCTGTTGATGCAACAAACGCCGAAGCGAAATCGTTACTTGGTAAAATGACCCGCATCTTTTCGGAGCTTTCCCAAGCGTTCAGTCCCTTTGATTTGACATTAACTCATGCCGACGAAGAGTTTATCTTGCGCGTGTTAGACCATGAGAATCCTGATATCAGTGGGCAAGCTTTTTCTATCTTGAATTCTAGAAAGTTGGCGGATACTCGTCTTAGCAACGCAGAAGAACAGTTACTGGCTGCGATGAGTGTGGATGGCAAATCGGCTTGGGGTAACCTATACGATAACCTGACTGGCTCATTGAAAGTGAAGCTTAAGTATGTAGATGGTAAGAGTGAAGAGCTTGGGTTTTCTCAAGCGGCAAGCATTCTTTATGGTTCTGAATTCGAGCGTCAAGAAGCCGCGTGGCGAGGCGTACAAGATGCAATGCAAACGCACCAAGAATCATTCGCTGCGATTTTGAATGCGTTAGCAGGATGGCGCTTAACTGAAAATAAAAAGCGTTCTACGAAGCGTGAAGTTCACTTCCTAGAGCCGAGTTTGCATGGTAGCCGAATCCAAGCTGAAACTTTAAATGCGATGATGACCGTAGCCAAAGACAGTCGAGCTATTGGTCAGAAAGCGGGTTTATTGATGGCGCAAGTACATGGTCTGGATGAGATGAAACCTTGGAATCATCTGGCGGCTATGCCTGCTTTGAGCGGTGAAGCGAAGGTTTACGACTTTGATGAAGCGATTGAGGTTATTTGTGAAGCATTTGAAACAGTAAACCCTGAGATGTCGGAATTTGTCCGTTTGATGGTACAAAATGGTTGGATTGATGCCGCGCCAAATGCTAACAAGCGTCTTGGCGCATACTGCACCAAACTGCCAGCAACGCGAACACCACTTGTATTTATGACTTGGAGTGGCAGCCGGTCAGACCTTATGACTCTGGCACATGAACTTGGCCATGCGTTCCATAACTGGGTTATTCGTGATTTGCCACTTTGCCAAACTTACTACCCAATGACGTTAGCAGAAACCGCCTCTATCTTTGCAGAAAACATCGTTCGTGATCATTTGATTTCGAAAGCTGAGAGCGTTGATGAAAAGCTCGAGATGTTGTGGGAAGAGTTGTCATCTGCGCTAGCTTTAATGATCAACATTCCGGTTCGCTACGAGTTTGAAAAATCGTTTTATGAACGCCGCCAGGATGGAGAGTTAACCGCAGATGAATTCTGTGAGTTGATGTCAGAAACTTGGAAAGAATGGTATGGCGACGTAATGAGCGAACCGGATCCGTACTTCTGGGCAAGCAAGCTGCACTTTTCTATTGATAGCGTGAGCTTTTATAACTACCCATACCTATTTGGTTTCTTGTTTAGCAAGGGTATCTATGCACAGCGAGAAACCAAAGGCGAAGCGTTTTACACCGATTACATCAATTTGCTGCGCGATACAGGCTGCATGATGGCGGAAGATGTCGTCGAAAAGCATCTGTCGATGGATTTAACCCAGCCAACGTTTTGGCAGCAGAGTGTTGAGCTAGTGCGTGAAAAAGTCGATGAGTTTGAGCGTTTGCTCGCACAGCGCGGCTAAGTTTTTCGCAGTGTTGATGCATAATCTGCTTTATAGCTACAAAAATTTGATCAAATCATAATGATCTTAATCAGGGCTGTGGTAAAGTTCACAGCCCTAACACTTTGTAATTGTTTGAAAATTAAACGCCTCAATGCTTGATTTGAGTGCCTGGCGCGAAAAGGCATCGGATTTTCGAGGGAAATAGTGATTTCTACTCATAAGTGAGATCGCAGCAACAAAAATCCTTTGTACAATTTATTAACATATCCGCCGTGCTATTAAGGAGTAACGCATGACGAAGTCTCTCTTTCGCCAATCGTTTTTAACTGACACGTTAGATGTTCATATTGATGTTGCACCAGCGGAGCAGGTGCTTTCTAGCGGTGTAAAACTTAAACTCTATCAGCGTGGTGTATTAGAAGTAATCCCTGCGAATTATACTCAGGATACGAAGAACATCATCATCTCTTGTGGGGTTCACGGAGATGAAACCGCACCGATGGAGCTGGTGGATTCCATTATTCAAGACATAGAAACTGGGTTCCAGACGGTCGATACCCGTTGTCTGTTCATTATCGCTCACCCAGAATCCACTCTGGCGCACACGCGATTCCTCGAAGAAAACCTCAACCGTCTGTTTGACGAAAAAGAACACAAACAGACAAAAGAGCTTGTTATCGCCGATACACTTAAGCTGCTTGTTCGAGATTTTTATCAGGATACCGACCCGACAACACGCTGGCACCTTGATTTACACTGCGCGATTAGAGGCTCCAAGCACTATACGTTTGCAGTAAGTCCTAAGACTCGCCATCCTGTGCGCAGCAAAGCATTGATCGATTTCTTGGACAGTGCACACATTGAAGCTGTGCTCCTGTCAAACTCCCCATCGAGTACGTTTAGCTGGTACAGTGCCGAGAACTTTGGTGCGCAGGCTCTGACGATGGAGCTTGGGCGTGTGGCTCGTATCGGTGAAAATGACCTCGATAAACTGACCGCGTTTGATTTGTCTTTACGTAATTTGATTGCGGAAACGAAGCCAGAACACCTACCAAAACCATGCATTAAGTATCGCGTAAGTCGCACAATCGTTCGTTTGAACGAAGACTTTGACTTTATGTTCGACGACAATGTTGAAAACTTCACCTCATTTGTTCACGGCGAAGTGTTTGGTCATGATGGCGACAAACCATTAATGGCGAAGAATGAAAACGAAGCGATTGTCTTCCCGAACCGCCACGTCGCAATAGGTCAACGTGCAGCTCTGATGGTTTGTGAAGTGAAAACCCGTTTTGAAGAGGGTGAGTTGGTTTACGATTAATCCAACATTGCTTTGAGAAGTTAATTGCAATTTACCGAGGCTTAACTGTAAGGTTAAGCCTCGTTTGTTTTTATCGGCCGCTATGGATTTTCAACAACTTATCCTGAACAAGGAACGACGCTGGCAACGTAACCTGATGGTTATGTCGATCGTGCTCGCTGTACTCTCTGCCATCCACTTGATGGTCGGAGAAATTTTCCTTTCTCCTTTTCAATCCTTATCTGCATTTGAACAGAAGTTATTGGTGGACTTGCGTTTACCGAGGTTAGTGTCTGCGGCAATTATTGGTGCTGCGTTAGCGGTATCTGGCGCGACGTTACAAGTGTTGCTTGGGAACGTGTTGGCTGAACCTGGCGTGCTTGGTATATCTGGTGGTGCAAGCTTAGCAATGGTCTTAATCATGTTCGCGTCACCTGTTCTTCCTACCCCGATTGTTTTTATGTTGGCAGCGATTGCAGGCTCGATGGTATTCACGTTTGTTTTGGTGGCGATAGCAAGGGCAATGCACCTGACGACGGCTCGATTGCTTTTGGTTGGGGTCGCATTGGGTATTTTATCGAGCGCGATTGTGACGTGGGCATTTTACTTTAGTGATGATCTCAGTTTACGCCAACTGATGTATTGGTTAATGGGCAGTATTGGCGGTGCGAGTTGGTATCAACATACCGTTACCTTGGTGATGTTACCGGTGCTCATCTGGTTATGTTGTAAAGGCAAATCGCTTGATAAATTGATGCTGGGTGAGATTCATGCGACCCAATTGGGAGTCGATGTACATCAAATGCGTTGGAAACTGATCCTCGCCATTTCTGTTTTGGTGGGGAGTTCAGTCGCTTTGGGTGGCATCATCAGTTTTGTTGGTTTGGTGGTGCCGCACTTGTTGCGTTTGGCTTTTGGTACGGAAAACCGTTATTTATTGCCACTTTCTGCAATATCTGGTGCTGCGTTGCTTGTATTTGCTGACATCGGCGCAAGACTGTTATTGGACTCCGCAGAGTTACCTTTAGGTGTCATGACAACATCGATTGGCGCACCTATTTTCATCTGGATGCTGGTGAAGAGTCATGATGCACGTTAAACATATGTCGGTTGGTAGTCGATTATTGCCTCTTTCTTTTGAATGCAAAGCTGGCGAAATCGTACATATCGTTGGGCCTAATGGTTCCGGTAAGAGTACTTTATTGGCTGCGATTTCTGGTACGTTAAGTCACCGAGAGGGTATGAGTGGTGAAGTGTACGTTGGCGACAAAAACTTGCTTACTTTACCGTTGTCAGAGCAAGCTCATGTGCGAGGTTATTTGTGTCAGCAATCACGCCCTGCATTTAATGTCGATGTTTTTCAGTATCTAGCACTATCTCTGCCGAGTGGCGCTGAGATTGCGGATATCAAAGTGCGTGATGCCGTCAATATGGTGGTGGAGCTAGTACAACTGCAAGATAAGCTTCATCGTAGTATTCAAACATTATCCGGTGGTGAGTGGCAGCGTGTCCGATTAGCAGGTGTATGTTTGCAGGTGTGGCGTACCATTAATCCTTTTTCGCAGTTTTTAATTTTGGATGAGCCAGCAGCACCGTTAGATATTGCGCAAGAGGGTCTGCTCTATCAATTGATTAACGCTATGGCGGCGCAGGGGATTGGAGTATTAGTTGCTAATCACGATCTCAATCGCACATTAAAGCACGCAGATAAAGTATTGCTGCTTAACAACGGTGTGCTGCACTCATCAGGAAATGCCGATACTGTGCTAACGGAAGAAGCTCTCGGGGAAGTGTTCAATACTCAAGTCAAAAAGGTCATCGTAGATGAGCAACCTTATTTAATCTTTGATTAGTATTTAGGGACAACAAAAAACGACCTACTTGAGGTCGTTTTTTTTAATCGAGATAGCCAAACTCAACGCTTATTGAGTTAACGGTTTTAGATCTGCTGGGCGGTAGTAAACAGATTTGAGTACTTTGCCTTTACGAATGGTTTTACCTTCCGATACGAAATCTTCGGCGCATTTCGCGATGATGTATTCACCTTTCTGCACCGCCATCAACTTGATGCCTTGTTCCGCGTAGAATGCTTCTGTTTCTGAGTACTCTTGCTCGTTACGGCATACTTTGCTCATGTTGCTTGAATGTACTTCATCCCAGCAAGGAATAAATTCGATACCACGGTTTACCGCAACGTTTAATAGAAGATCAATTAAGTAGCTGATCGCCAGGTTGTCTTCTACTTTGCTGTGGCCAAGATGAACGAGACGGCCCATTAATACATACACGCTGTCTACGATGGCATCTGCTTGCTCAGTTTTACAATCTGCTTCTGCTAGCTCTGTTAGCTCTTCGATCGCCAAAGAGGTGTGTAGTGTATCTGCTTGCGTATCAAGGCTTGCAGCGTCTGCGACTGGTAAGTCGAACGTACTACGAAACTCGGTGATATCACGGTATAAGTGATCAAAAATCTCTTGGGTTAGCTTTGACAGTTGCATTCTAATTTCCATTGAATCGATTGAAGCGGCAATGATACCAAACCGCACTTTGAACCCCAAGGGCATTGCATCTAACTGGTGATAAATCTGCCTTTGGGGAATGGTGGTGCTTAACGAAATAGGTAAGGGAACAGCTTTTTACGTTCTTCCTCTGAAAGGGCGGAAACACGAGCGATGTTCGTATCGGGAATGGATTCAGGATCAGGATAGTGTTTTAGTACCTTTTCCATACTCTCTTCGCGAATCAAATGGAAGATCGGGTAAGGAGAACGATTGGTCAGGTTTTCGTCGTCTTCAGGCCTTGCGCCACCAAAACAGTAATCAGGATGGAAAGTCGCTACTTGGAAAATACCTTCCCAGTTTTGCTGCTTAATTAATCCTTCAACCCAATCTATGCAAAAGTTGTAGTCCCAGAAATCTTGTAGCATGTTGGGAACCACAACCAACGTGGTCTCAAGCTGTTCGGGCTCTGTGTTACTCAGCTCAATCAGTTGCAATAAAATATCTTCAAGAAGCGTTTCTTCTTGAGTCGCTTCACTAACAAAGATTTTGATTTGTTTATTACGTTGCGGCTTGGCAGCAAACGGACAAAGGTTGAGCCCGATTACCACATCGTTGAGCCATTGGTTGACCTGTTGAGTGATCGCTTCGATATCTGTGTTTTGTGTTGAACGCGTTGACATACGACTTTCTGGTTTTATTAAAGTAGCGCAAGCATAACAGAGTTGGTTATCCAAGTAACCAGAGAGGTATTACGCAAATGAGCGTACCTTAGCTACTCTTTAAACTCGCAGCGTCAGGTGTTTGGTCAGTGTGCTTTCTTTCGGCAATGTGTTTCAAATACGCAATCGCAGCAAACATCGCTAGGTAGACGGCGCTTCCCCCCATAAGAACACTCGACCAACCACCATGCTGCCAACAATAAAGAAGTAAGAATCCTCCTAAGCTACCGCCTACGTAGTAGTGTACTAAGTAGAGCGCTGTCGCGGTGGCTTTGGCACGAGTGGCGTTCTGACCGACCCAACCGTAGGCGAGGGTATGAGTAAAGAAGGCACCAAAACTTATCAGCAATAACCCAAATAGCATTGCAGTCAAGCTTTCAACCGCCGCAATCCACATCCCCGCCATGCTCACTATCGCGCCTAAGAACATACCGAGGATTGATGAATAACGTTTACTCCAGTGGCCTGCGCAACGAGAGGAGAAAGTCCCTCCCAAGTAACAAACAAAGATCAGTGAGGCCAACCCGACGGGCACATTGTGAGGTTCACTCACCAGACGGAAACCCATGACGGAGTAAAGGTTGACGAACAAAGCAAAGTTGAGTCCTCCTATCAGCATCGCGAACCACACGCGTTGGTTTTTAAAATGACCAATAAGCGCACGATTTTGATGGCGCAAGCTGCTTGATGACGGGGTGAAGTTGCGCTGTGTTGGCAATAAATAGTGAACGCCAATGACACCAAGAAGAGTGAACACCATCATAACTTCAATGGCGACATCAACACTGAAATTGTCCGCCAATAAGCCGCCGCTAATACGTCCTGCAATACCGCCTAATGAGTTAGCCGCAATGTACGTTCCAATTGCCATCGAGAAAGCGTGCTTGTCGAGCTCTTCTGCCATGTAAGCCACGGCGACCGCAGCAAAAGCTGCGAGCGCGACACCGATCAGTGCTCGACATACCACCAAAAACAGGAATGAGTCACCAAACAGCATCAAAGCGGAAAGGGTAGGAATCGAAAACAGACCGGCCATCATGACTGGTTTTCGTCCCACTGATTCTGATAACACAGCCATTGGAACGAGGCTAAAAGAGAGAGCGAGTGTTGAGGCCGCAAATAACCAGTTCACTTGCGTTTCTGAGATCGTAAAAATTTGGGCAAAAGTGGGCAGCATTGGCTGTAGTAGGTATAAATTTGAAAAAACCAAGAAGGAACCAAGCGCTAGCGAGAGCGTAATGCGTTTGTATTCCGGTGTGCCAAAACTGACCATGAATCCTGCCTAATGTGAGCAAATGGAGAGACTGTGATCAATCTATCAGTTCGTTGTAAATTAAAAAAATATATTAAAAATATGGACACCATATATTTTTGATCTAATGGAATCGAAACAACTTAAATATTTTCTGGCGGTCGCTGAACATGGAAACATTACCCATGCGGCGAAAGCCCTGCATATTGCCCAGCCCGCATTAAGCATTTCTATCAAAAAGTTTGAGCAGTCTTTGGGCGTTACCCTATTTCGCCGTGATGATAAAAAAATCAGCTTAACGAAAGAGGGCGAAACGCTACTTATACATGCCAAGCGGGTGATTCAACAGTTGCACGACGCGCAGCTCGCGATTGATGAGTTGAAAGGCTTAGCGAAAGGAGAAGTACGACTCGGAACGCCATCAATGATGGGCAGTTATTTCTTTCCACGAATTGTGATGGCGTTTAAAAGCCAATTCCCGGAGTTAAAATTGACCTTGGTCGAAGCTGGGACTCAATCGATTCGTCGTATGCTGCTCAATGGTCAACTCGATATCGGTGTGATCAGTTGTGATAACGTGCCTGATGACCTAGAAACTGACCATTTGTTTACTAGCCAAATGGTCGCAGTTGTTTCACCTGAGCATGAGTTAGCCCAGCGACACGCTCTTACTTTTGATGAGTTCTTTGAACACGATTTGGTTATGTTTCAGCATGGCTATTTTCACCGCGAATTTTTGGATCAGGTGAGTGAGGAGCATGGGTTTACCATGAAGTCATCATTCGAGACCAACTTACTGCCTTTGATTTTGAGTATTGTAAAACAAGAGTTTGCGATTACCGCGTTACTGGAATTGGTGACTCAACATGAGTCGGGCGTTGTTGGCTTACCGTTTGAACCACCAGTGACGCTGGATCTGGCACTTGCTTGGCGCAAGCAGGGGTACTTATCAATAGCAGATCGAACGTTTATCGACTTTATCAAGCGCTACGTTTAAACGCAGCGCAGATTCATCGTCCGAGCACTAGTCGCCTTTGTACATCTTCTCGAAGTTCTTTGGGTTCCAGCCAATCATTACCCGATCACCAATTTTTAAAACTGGCACTGAACGAGCACCAAGCGCATCAAGTTCTTTGCGACCGCGTTGCATCTTAGCATTGCACAAACGATAGTTAATATTTTTCGAATCCAGATAACGTTGAGCATCTTTGCAGTGAGGGCATTTGTCTTTGACATAAAGAACGACACGTTTCATTGAATTTCTCTCCATTATCATTGGGAGGCGAAGTTTAACGGCCTTTCACCATAAATGAAAGGCGAAAGCTAAGGTGAAACTGTCTTTTATCTCAGGTATATTGAGCGCCTTTATTTTGTCATAACAGACGTTAACTCTATGCATCCGTCACTTCGATACATTCAGGGCTACCCACAAAACATCGTAGAGCAGGTGAGCTCATTGATAGCGAGTGGCAAGTTTGTTCCTTGGTTCGAAAAGCGTTATCCCGATAGGCACCAAATCAAAAGCGAAAGGGCGCTCTATGAGTACGCCATGGCAATCAAAAACCGCTACATGAAGAAAGCCGCGCCAATCAGTAAAGTTGTCTACGATAAGAAAATTCACGCGGTAAACAACGCGCTTGGTTTGCACAGTGTAATCAGTAGAAACCATGGCGGTAAGCTGAAGTCGAAAAACGAGATTCGCATTGCCAATGTATTTAAGGATGCGCCCGAGCCACTATTAAGAATGCTGGTGGTACATGAGTTGGCGCATACTCGTGAGAAAAACCACGACAAGGCGTTCTATCAGCTATGTTGCTATATGGAGCCTGAGTATCACCAACTCGAATTTGATGCTCGTTTGTTTATGATTTACCTCGATTTAAAAGCGAATTTGAATGAAGAACAATAATCACAACGCGAAGCAAGCAAAGCCAAAGACTCAGAATAAAGACGCGAATAAAGCCAAGCCGAAGCGTGTTAAAGACAAAGTTGCGCGCAAATCCTCGCAGCCTGCAGGAAAGAGCGAAGTCGAGTTCATAAAAATAGCGAAGAATGGTTTGCATGAGCGTAATGTTCATCGAGGTCGTTACGATTTTAAAAAACTCGTGGAAAGTGAACCACAGTTAAAGCCATTCGTTATCAAAAATCCGAAAGGGGAAGACTCCATAAACTTCTCTGATCCTAATGCTGTTAAAATGCTCAATAAAGCATTGCTTGCTGCGTATTATGGTATCGAGTTCTGGGACATTCCCGACACCTACCTTTGCCCACCGATTCCGGGCCGCGCTGATTACATTCACCGAGTGGCAGAACTACTTGATGGTGAAGTAAAAGGTCAGTACGCGCACCAAAAAGTGAAAGCGTTGGACATTGGCGTGGGAGCAAACTGTATTTATCCGATTGTTGGTGTAACAAAATACGGTTGGCACTATACGGGCAGCGATGTCGATCCAAAATCCATCCAATCGGCTCAAACGATCGTAGAGCACAATCGTGCTTTGACGGGAAAAATTGCACTGGTACAGCAACACAATGATGCCAATATTTATCTAGGTATCATTCAACCGAATGATCGTTATGATGTGACGACATGTAATCCGCCATTCCACCGTTCGGCGGAAGATGCCGCTATGGGCAGCCAGCGTAAAATCGATAATCTAAAAGCAAACCAGCGCAAGAAAGGGCTAAAACCTCAAACCGCACAAGTAAAGACAAGTAAACCTGCGTTGAATTTTGGCGGTCAAAACGCTGAATTGTGGTGTGAAGGCGGAGAAGCGGCGTTTATCCGAAAAATGGCGAATGAAAGCCAAGCTTTTGCCGCGCAGGTCTTGTGGTTTACAACACTTATATCCAAAAAAGACAACGTTCGCCCGATGCGTAAGCAGCTTGAAAAATTGGGTGTGAAAGCCGTTCGTGTGGTTGAAATGAGTCAAGGGCAGAAAGTGAGCCGCTTTGTAGCTTGGTCATACATGGATAAACAACAGCGCAAAGCATGGATTGAACTAAAGTGACGTTGACCGTTTCACACTGAGCAATAAAGTAGAAAGCCCGCTGATATCAGCGGGCTTCTATTTTGGGAGATCTAAAACTTAATGATGGGCTCACAATCTAGTGAACTGAGAGAGACAAAAGTATCTGTTTTGGCATAGTACAAGCCACAGGTTTCACCTCTGATCTGCAATGTATATTGGTCTGGAAGATCCGTATAGCTGCCATCCAACAGTTGATTGTTGTTCCCTTTTACTCGTCCTTTTTCAATCAACAAATGCGGTGAAGATTCAAATACGTTATTTGCAATTCTAGGTGCTGGTGTCCCTTGGATTTCTGCGATCGCGTTTTGAATCTCTATGACTGTTTCCGGAGAGTTCTTTTTACTCAATGCTTCAACGGGTTCTTGTGACATAGCTTGGCATCCTATCAAAGAAATCGAAGTGCCTAAGAAAAGCGCAACCCGAATCAGCATTCGTAAAAAGTTAGTTGATCTCAACATGAATTGCCTCTGTTCGTAGCGGAGAGCGAAGATCGCTTAACTCCGGAGATGAAATGTTACGCGGCATGGCGTTGAAACTTGAAGAGGAGACTGGCGGACAGGTTCCCGTTTCCATGTAGTTTAGTGCCGCAGAAAGCATACCTTCAGACGGATCGCCTAATGGTTTTGTTAGGTCGTCATTGACCCAGCAACCTTCCACTCTATTGTTTAAGCCTAGCTCGGTATTGATTTGGCTCTTTGGAGTAGGAATAAAACCATCAGAGAAGTCGCCAAATTTTTTCTCGTTCGCTGACTTGAACTGAATAGTGTAGTACATAGTGCCGCAGTTTTGTTCTGCTGAGAACCCATACGGTTTACCTGTGGTTGTTGAGCCTATTTGGATAACCTCAACATCAATGCCGCGCAAAGCGTTGATCAACAGTTCACTTGAGGAAGCCGTGCCTCCTGAAGTCAGCACATATACGCGCTTTTTGTTCAGTGTCGGAAGCACTTGGTCCGAATATTTCTGTGCTGCCCAGTCTATTGCTAGATTTGTAAAGCGATAGATGTTATCCCCATCTTTAATGGTACGCATCACTTTGTCATTGTGAATCAACTCACTGAAGACTCGGTTCTGACCAGCACCGCTTAGCATGTAGCCTACTTGCGAGGACTGAAGGACTAAGCCACCGCCGTTGTAACGTAAATCAACGACGATCTCGTCAACATTCTCTGCTGAGAGCGTACTGAACGCCTCAATAAGCGGGGCTTGAGCGCTTGGTTCAAAGGAGTTGTATTGCAGATAGCCGATCCGCATACCATTGTGTGTAATCACTTTGGCATTTTTAACTGGAGAGGTCATGACATCAGAGGCGGTAAGCGTCACGGTTTTCTCTAGACCGTCAACACTCTCAAATGTGAAGGTGTAATCTTGATTGATGTCAGGGTTAAAGAGCGTTTTGTTAATAAAATCAATGTCGGACTGACTGCCGGTGTTAACCACATCAATATTATTGATTTTCAGAAGCTTATCACCACGAGCAATGCCGCTTCTATCAGCTGGCGAAGCTTCTTCAGTGTAGGAAATACGAACGTCTCGAGGTTGTACGCCACGTAGGAATGCCCAGTTAAAACCAAATCCAGCAACTAAACCGGATTGCGATGATTTCATATCATCTTCATAAGGGACGGTAAAATGGAAGCGATCTTTTGGTTTACCCGTCGCGGTAGTAGCAGAGGTGACCAGCGTATTGAAGTAATCAGTAACAGTTTTGTAGTTTGCTGGATTATTATCAGGAACCTCGTCATACCATAGATACGTTTCGTTAGTAAAAGCTCTTAAAAAGAGTTTTTCGTGCAATGTAGAGCCCAATTTATCTGGATAGGCGGCATAGTTGTCATATGGGTCCAGTCCGACGCGGGGCGTTTCACATTGGTTAATAAACGTTTTCGACGGTTGGCTAAAATCACCGGCTTTCCATGTTGGTCCAGTTGCGCTGCTAGTTGACGGAGTAGGTGATGAACCATCACCGCCGCCACCGCCACAGCCTTGTAATAATGCGAGAGTGACTGCCGTTGCTAAAGAATACTTAAATTTCACTTTTCTATGTCCTTATAAATAATAGAATTATAATTATGTGTTTTGCTTTTGTTTTTATTAGCTAGGTGAATGTATTAATTTAATTTGTTCGTCTGCAAATTTATAGTTAAATAGTGTGAGGTAAATAACGTAAAAAAGTTGTCTTTTATACTTAAGCTAAATTAGTCATTACTTAAGTTTTCTGTCTATTTCAAAAGAGCTAACAAGACAATTAATAAGTGTGAAATTAAGACAAGTTCTTAGTTGACTAAGCGACGCTTGCTAAATAAAAATCAGAATTAGATTCAGGAAACGCTTTGAATCAATAGTTTGGTAGGGGTATATGATGTTATCTGGGGTTTGTTTGATTTATTTGTCTGATGCTTTAACTTAATTTAGTGAGTTGAGCGACGTGCTTTAATAGGCTTCCGTCAATGTTAGGTAAATCATCAGCGAAAAATATCTGAGCACCGGGAGTGCAGCGCATTAATATATTTGTTAGTTCACCTTCATTGTTGGAAGTGTTAACTGCGTTAAGTTTCGCTAATTTATTACAAAGCTCGTCCTCTATTTGCACTTTCTGCTCTTCGGTGAGCCTAATGCGACCTATACATACGCCTGGGTTGATATCATGAGAAAGCGAATCTTGTTGAAATCGCTCTTTGAATAAGGTGTCTAATGCCGTACCTTCTTCCATAATAAATCGACGACCAGAACGGTAAAACAAGCCGTCTCCGAAGTTTTCGACATATCCTAGAATTTCCGCGATACGCAAATAGAATCGTAAGCTTGTATCAGAAAGTCCGTAAGTTTGGGCTATCTCTTGCGGTTTAATATCACGAGAAGTCAGCATATAAATAAAATCAAGTAAATAAGGATGCTCAACGAAAAGGGCGCTCTCTTCATCTGTTAGCATTTGCTCGTTTTGGTGCTGAAGCTCGTTGGCTAAGGTTGCGAGTTCGATGAGATCGGTATTCAGGTAGTTCAGATAAATAAGTACTTTATCCAAACCTAAAGCTGGATTATGTAGGTGGCGTTTAATACTAGATAAAGGGATGCCACTTTTCTCTGACAAGGAATTGTAGCAAAGCCCTTCTTCTTTAATCTTTTGTCGTAGCGCTGCAAGTAAAAACTTTGGTCCAACATTCATCCTTGAATATCACCTTATTCGTTATTCCGTTTACTGGCTGATATTTTGCCTTTCAAGCAGCAGGTTTCGAATCGCTGTGCCCGCTTCTAGAATGTGCTTTTTCAGTAGATACTTGGCGCCTTCGATATCGCGATTTTGGCACATTTCAAACAAGCTTAAGTGCTCTTCTTCTGCCTTTTTAATGCCTGTAGTAAACAATAGCTGCATGCGTATGTATCGGTCACACTTTGTGTTCAGGTTGTAAATGACGTCCATAGTTTCAGGCATGTTGGCTGGCGCATATAGGGCTTTGTGGAACTCGTAGTTGTAGTTGCTCCATTCTTCTACTTCGTCGCCACTGTTCACTACTGACTCGAAACGTTCGCGAACTTCGCGCGCGCGTTCAAGGTCAGCGTCTGTCATATTTTGAATCGCGCGCTCTAAAATGTGGCATTCCACGACAGCGCGCAGTTCAAATAGCTCATTGATTTTCTCTGGAGATAGCTCAGTGACCGTCGCACCTTTGTGAGGTTCAAAGCTAACGAGTCCTTGTGCTTCCAATTGAACTAACGCTTCACGCACAGGAATTCGGCTAACATTAAACTCTTTTGCTAACGCATCTTGACGTAAAGGTTGACCAGTTTTTAACTCGCCCTTCAAGATCTGAGTTCGAATTGCTTCCTCAACGAGCTGAGTGCGCGTTTTAAAAACAGGTTTCTGTGACATTGAAGTCTCCCGTGAAATTAATATTGTATCCAATCCATTTTACTTTAGTAGTTTATTGTTTTTCTGGCACAAACCAACTAGGAAAGAAGGTTTTGAGAAGTAGAGTGAAATAAAAGGCATCAGTTGATGCCTTTTTGAGCCATTTGGTGGGCTTATTGGGACACACTGCCATCTATGGCGCGTTGAATACCCAGTGGGTTCAACGCTTTTAATGAATCCGGCAATAAAGATTCTGGCAAAGCTTGATAAGCGACTGGACGCAACCAACGATGAATAGCCTCCGCACCGACAGATGTTGAGGCAGAATTGGTTGAAGCCGGATAGGGTCCACCATGAACCATAGCGTAACCAACCTCGACGCCAGTTGGCCAACCGTTGAATACAAGGCGTCCGGCGATTTCTTCCAAACTTGGAAGCAGTTGCTTGGCTTGTTCTTCGTCTTCAGCGGTAGCGTGAAGGGTTGCGGTGAGCGATCCAGTCAGTGAATCACTCAGTTTCAACATGTCATCGAAATCTTCACAGATTACGATTAACGATTGAGGACCAAATATTTCTTCCTCCCATTGCGGGTTTTTACGCCAGTTTTTACTGTCCGTCACGAACAGTGCTGGTGAGACATTGGTCGCTTCTGCTTGTTCAGAACGAGTGACGTTAATGCCTGTTTCGGAAGCTCGCTTATCCACTTCGGATTCATACGTTTCTCGGATTCCTTGCGTTAGCAAAGTGGCCGTTGATTGTTGTCGAATTAACCCTTGAGCGATTTCGATAAAGGCTTGCGTTTCTGGGCTATTCAAGACAAATACAACGCCTGGTTTTGTACAAAATTGTCCACAGCCCAAAGTCATAGAAGCCACAAACTCTTCAGCCAATGAGGCGTTTGCTCGTATGGCTGAAGGGAGAATAAATGTTGGGTTAATCGCCCCTAGTTCACCATAGAAGGGGATTGGCTCTGGTCTTTGCTGAGCTAGATTGAACAGCGCACGGCCACCACCGACGGAGCCTGTAAACCCAACCCCTTTAATTTTTGGATGGGTAACGAGTGCTTGGCCAAGTGCGCGTTTGTTGCCTTGCAATAGCGTGAAGATGGCTTGCGGTAAGCACTCTTTCTCCAGTGCAGCCTCAATACACTCTGCAACAAGTTGACTGGTGCCAGGGTGGGCGGTATGGCCTTTTACAATCACAGGACAGCCAGCTGCCAGTGCCGAAGCCGTATCACCACCTGCCGTAGAAAATGCGAGCGGAAAATTAGACGCACCAAACACGGCGACAGGGCCAATTGCGATTTGTTGACGGCGAATATCTGGTTTTGGCAGTGGTTGACGGTTTGGGTTTGGCGTATCGAAAATTGCTTGATGGTGATTACCCGATCTCACAACCTCGGCAAATAGTCTTAATTGGTTCGCGGTACGTCCTATTTCACCGCTTAAACGTGCTTCGGGAAGGGCAGTTTCTAAATGAGCACGAGCAACGATTTCTTCACTCTTCACTTCCAATTCAGAGGCGATAGAGCAAAGTAAGCTCGCTCGCTTTGCATTACTTAGTTGGCGAAACTCACGCGCAACGTTTTGGGCGGCTGAGGCGGCTTGATTAACTTCTTGCTCTCCATGTACCGGAAACGCAATAGGTAGAGGCTCACCAGTAAAGGCGTTGACTGCGTAAAAAGTGGTTGGTTCTTGTGGGTTCATCATTCTTCCTTACTATCCTTATTACTTCACTTCAAATCCGTACGCATATGGATCTTCATCGTCTACCCATATTGTGTTGTGACCGTATACTTGTGCCCATCCTTCAATACTTGGCAAAATAGCGGCTTTGCCATTCACTTCGGTAATGCCTTCTATACGTCCTTGAAATAGGCTGCCGATGATACTTTCGTGAACAAAGTCTTCTCCTTGATTGAGTTTGCCTCTTGCATGCCATTGCGCCATGCGTGCACTAGTGCCCGTACCACATGGCGAGCGATCCAACGCTTTGTCGCCGTAAAACACAGCATTTCGAGCGGTGGCGTTTTCTTGAGTGGGCTCTCCGGTCCATAGCACGTGAGAAACACCGCACACTGTCGGATCTTCTGGATGTACGCACTCAACCGCTCGAGATACCGCTTCGCGAACTTTTGGAGAAAGCATCAAAATTTCATCTGGAGAGTAGTGTTCAAGTCCGGCGTAGTTTTCTTGAGGATCGACGATTACGTAATAGTTTCCGCCATAAGCAACATCGACAGTGAGCTCACCTAAGCCCTCTATGTCCACGGTTACGTCTTGGTGGGCAAGGTAAGCTGGTACGTTAAATATCTTCACCGACGTGACCTTGTCACCTTTTGTTTGGTAGTGCACTTCGATTTGTCCTGCTGGGACATCAAGTATCAAACGGCCTTCTTTTTTGGGAGTGATAAGGCGATTCTCGATAGCGGTAGTGACGGTTCCAATGGTGCCGTGGCCACACATTGGTAAGCAGCCACTGGTTTCAATAAACAGAATTGAAGCGTCTGCGTTATCGCTGCAAGGAGGCAAGACAACTGACCCCGACATCATTGAGTGTCCGCGAGGCTCAAACATGAGTGCCTGACGAATCCAATCATAATGCTCAAGAAAGTATTGGCGCTTTTCGCTCATGGTATTGCCTTCGAGTGGAGGCACACCGCCTGCGACCAGCCTAACTGGGTTGCCGCAGGTGTGGGCATCAATACAGAAAAAAGTTCCTTGTCTCATTTTTCGCTCCTTGCTGAAAAAATGGTTGAATTAAACAATAGTGATGTTAACGTAATGTAAAATATATTGTATACAATCTACGTTTTCAAGTGTGACTCGGAGCATATTTATGTTGGTCAAGGATGAAACCAAAAAGGAAAGGATCGCCGTGATAGGTGCGGGCATTATCGGCTTATCAATTGGATTGAAGTTGCAGCAGCAAGGTTATCAAGTCACGATTTTTGATCCCAATGGCGTGGGGAATGGATGCTCTAAGGGAAATGCAGGCCATATCGCGACTGAGCAAATCTTCCCTCTTGCAACGCCAGCGCTGCTTCCACAATTACCTAAAATGCTGCTAGATCCCAAAAGTCCGGTTTCGATCCGTTGGCAAGATATTCCAAACACAATCGGGTGGATGATTCGTTTTCTATTACAAACCAAGCCATCAGCCGCGGAGCGGGCAAAAAACGCGATTAAGAGTCTTAACGAGCGGTCAGTGGCAAGTTGGCGTGGCGTGCTTGATTCAATCGGAAAAGCGCATCTAATAAAAATGAATGGTTCATTGCTCACTTTTGAAAACGAGAAACTGTTTCAGAATTATCAAAGTACGCTTAACTCACTGGCTAAAAACGGTGTGACGCATCAAGTTTGGACACAAGAGGCGATTCGAGAGCGGATACCTGATCTCAGCCATAAGGTTCGTATCGGAGTCTTTTTTCCCGAAACCGGTCATACGCTAGACCCTTATCAGCTCTGTGTTGAGCTAAGTGAAGCCTTTGAAGAGCTTGGCGGTAAGGTTTTACAAAAAGGTGTATCTGCGTTGGCGAAAAATGGCGATGTGCTGGTTGAGTCTCAAACACATTCATTTGACCGAATCATTGTTGCCGCTGGTGTACATTCTAAGCCTTTGATTCGGCAACTAACCGGAGTCAAAGTGCCTATTCAAGCCGAGCGTGGTTATCACCTAATGGTGGATGACAAGCGTGATGTACTGCCATTTCCTATTAGCTCTGCCGATAGAAAATTCATCATGACTCCGATGTCTGGTGGGCTACGCTTGGCAGGCACTGTTGAGTATGCCGATGTAGAATCAACACCCAATATGAAACGTTCAGAAATGCTTTTTCAGTTAGGTGATGAGATGTTTGAATCGGGGTTAAATCCACTCAAGCAAGGAGAAAAGTGGATGGGGAATCGGCCTTCAACAGTCGACTCGTTACCGGTTATTGATAGCATTTGGGATGGAAATGTATTACTGGCATTTGGCCACCAACACCTTGGATTAACTCAAGCGGCGATTACGGCAGATCTCCTTTTAGAGCTTATCGAAGGAAAGCCGACATCGATTGATCTTTCACCTTTTTCATTACAACGATTTGCCTGAAAAATTTAATATTAAATATTGTATAAAATATATTAAATGCTAATGTTAACGTAATTTTAACAAAAACTGGTATCCAACAGCCGTACTCGGATGCCTCCAGAAAAACAACCAAAAGGAGTAATACATGTCACGAATGACCAAAGCACCATTGGCGCTGTTGATTTCAGGAATGCTGTTGGGGACCTCTGCTTATGCTGAAGACAAATTGACGGTCGTATCTTGGGGTGGTGCATTCACCAAGAGCCAAGTGGAGGCATATCATAAGCCTTTCATTAAAAAAACAGGTGTTGAGATCGTATCCGAGGATTTCAGTGGCGGATTAGCCGAAATTAAAGCGCAGGTGGAAGCGAACAACGTGCGCTGGGATTTGGTTTCTCTCGACAAGCCGGACATTGTTCGTGGTTGTGCAGAAGGGCTATTAGAACCAGTGAGCCCAAGTATTTTGCCTCCGGGCGCAGATGGAACACCAGCACAAGAGGATTTCATTGATGGTGCGATTCACGAGTGCGCAATCAATACCATCGTGGTGTCCACAGTATTAGCGGTGAACGAAGACGCGTTTAAAGGTAAGGTTTTGCCTAGCAAGTTGACCGATCTTTTTGACCTAAAAACTTTTCCAGGTCGACGTGCATTGCAAAAACAACCTCAGGGTAATCTTGAGTGGGCACTATTGGCTGATGGTGTAAAACCAGAAGAGGTCTACAGCCTGCTCGAAACCGAAGCCGGGCGTGAGCGTGCGTTTGCTAAGTTGGATACGATCAAATCAGAAGTGCTGTGGTGGACAACAGGTGCCCAGCCACCTCAAATGCTTGCTGACAAAGAAGTGGTGATCGCCTCGGCGTTTAACGGCCGAATTCACAATGCCCGTAAAGATGAGGGTCAACCATTTCGGATTATATGGGACCGTCAAATGGGTTACATGAATGGATGGGCAATACCTAAAGGGAGTGAGAACACAAAGCTTGCATTGGACTTCATCGCTTTTTCTTCAGGAACAAAACCATTAGCTGATCAAGCTAAGTACGTTGCCTACGGGCCTACGCGTAAATCGTCTTCGGCGGAGGTGAGCCCAGACATTTTAGCGAACCTTCCTACCGCACCTCAAAACTTCCAAACCGCCTTCCTGATTAACGATGAATGGTGGTCAGACTACGCGGATGAACTAAATGAAGAGTTCAACACCTGGCTGCTTAACTAGGCGTTAAATTATGTATGGGGCCGAGTTTTCATCCATAAGCGAGGTTCCGTACTTTTCCTCAACTGTATTTATGTTTTCGGAGAAATGATGAAAGTCATCGAAGCACAGCAAGTCGCGCAATGTTTAACAATGAAGTCTCTTATTGAAACGATGCGTGAAATGTACTCGCGGCCAGCGACAATACCTCAACGCCGAGTCATGCCCTTAGAAGAGGGAGAATACGAGGCGTTTGCGCTACTTCCAGCTTGGAACCAGGAGTTGATTGCGGTGAAAGCCTTTACGTATTTCCCGCATAACCCTGAGCAAGGCAAAGATACGCTTGCATCTAAGCTGCTTGTTTTCAGACGAAACGATGGTGAGCCGCTCGCACTCGTGGACGGTAAAGTTTTAACGTTTTGGCGCACCGCCGCAGCTTCTGCGTTGGCAGCGGACTATTTAGCGCGTCCCGATGCTGATCGTCTGTTGATCTTCGGAACGGGCAATCTTGCGCCTTATTTTGCGTGGGCATACGCTGCGGTTCGCCCACTTAAGCAGGTTTATATTTGGGGGCGTAACTCAGACAAAGCCGAGGCGACGGTAGATGCCATTGTGTCATCTTCAGAGTATCAGTCGCTTCCTGATGAGCGTCGGTTCCGTGTTTCAGTCGTAGAAAATGTGGACCACGTTATCAAACACGTTGACATCATCAGCTGTATTACCGCATCAGCAGAGCCTTTGTTTAATGGCGCAGACGTGCAGCCGGGCACCCATATTGATTTGGTCGGTAATCATGACTTGGATAAGCGTGAATGCGACTCCGAAGCAGTGCAACGAGCACAGGTGTATGTTGATAGCCGTATTAATGTATTAGCCGAAGCGGGCGATCTTCTCATTCCAATTCAAGAGGGCGTGTTCACGTCAGACGATATTAGAGGGGAATTACCGCAGCTTTGCGCCCAACAAATCTCAGGACGTCAAAACGATGAGGTCATTACTTTATACAAATCAGTTGGCAGTGCTTTGGCTGATTTGGCCGCTGTAAAGGCGGTGTTGTTAGAAAATGGCATAGATAGCCATGCCTGAGCATTTTTGCTCGTTCATTTAAATTGCATACAATATACATATAAGGAAAGTAGTTCATGAAAATTGATTGGAAAGGTGTTTATCCGGCGGTCAGTACGCAATTTCGTCAAGATCAGTCAATCGACTTAGACGCAACGCAAACTGTTATAGATAACCAAATTAAAGATGGTGTGAATGGCATTATCTGCTTGGGTACTGTCGGTGAGAACTGTGCGTTGTACCCGGAGGAGAAACGCCAGGTCTTGCAAGCGGCAAAAGAAGTCGTAAATGGCCGTGTGCCTTTGATTGCTGGTACAGCAGAGTCTATTACCACAGCAGCTGTTGATTACATGCAGGATGCGTACAAAATTGGTATCGATGGTTGTATGGTGATGCCTGCCATGGTTTACCGCACGTCTGAGAACGAAACGTTCGAATATTACCGCACGCTAGCAGAAGCAACGCCAGAAATGCCAATCATGATTTACAACAACCCGGTTGCTTATGGTGTAGATGTAAACCTCGATATCATGGCGAAACTGGCTGAGTTTGAAAGCATTGTAGCTATCAAAGAGTCGACCACTGATACTCGTCGTATCACTGAGCTTTACAATAAATTTGATGACCGCTTTACCGTGTTCAGCGGTGTTGATGACATCGCTCTTGAATCATTGATGCTAGGTGCGACCGGCTGGATTTCTGGTTTAACCAACGCATTCCCAGAAGAATCCGTCGCGATTTATAAACTGGCAAGCCAAGGTCGTTATGCTGAAGCGTTAGAAATCTACCGTTGGTTCTTACCGCTACTGCGTTTAGACACCATTCCTACGCTGGTTCAGTGCATTAAATTGGCCGAGCAAGTCTGCGGACGTGGATCTGAACAAGTTCGTGCGCCACGCCAACTTTTACAAGGTGAAGAGCGTCAACAAGTCATTCAAATGGTTGAACATGCGTTAGAAACCCGGTTAGACCTATCCAAATACAATCTGTAATTGTGCTGTTTAGTAGAGCGTTAACTGACGCTCTACTTATTCGTAATATTCAAAAAATGAGAAGAGGGAAGTCATGAGCACGGAAAACAAGGACTATGTCAGCTTTCAACACGTTAAGAAAACCTACGATGGCACGAATTTGGTGGTGAAAGACTTCAACTTAGATATTGCTCCTGGAGAGTTCGTTACTATGTTGGGGCCGTCAGGATCGGGCAAGACCACTTGCTTGATGATGCTAGCAGGCTTTGAAACTGCGACCGGTGGAAACATTTATATCGATGGCGTTCCTGTCAATCATCTCGCGCCGCACAAGCGTGATATTGGTATGGTGTTTCAAAACTATGCGTTGTTTCCACATATGACCATTGCTGAGAATCTTGCGTTTCCTTTAAAGGTGCGAAAACTCGACAGTGACACGATTCAAAGCAAAGTTCAGAGTGTATTAGAAATGGTCGAGCTTGAGCATGTTGCGACTCGATACCCGAAGCAGTTATCAGGTGGTCAACAACAGCGTGTTGCGTTAGCGCGAGCATTAGTGTTTGAGCCTAAACTCGTGTTGATGGATGAACCACTAGGCGCGTTAGATAAGCAGCTGCGTGAGCAAATGCAGATGGAAATTAAACATTTGCATGAAAAGCTTGGCATTACCATTTTGTATGTGACGCACGATCAAGACGAAGCTCTCACTATGTCCGACCGTATTGCGGTTTTTAATCACGGCGAAGTGCAACAACTCGCGACACCAACCGAGCTTTATGAATCTCCGAGTAATACGTTTGTTGCGCAGTTTATCGGAGAAAACAACCAACTCTCAGGTTTAGTCAAAGAGTGGAACGGAAAGTATTGCCAAGTGCTCGTTGGGAAAGAGTTATTTACTGCGAAACCTGTCAGAGTCTCTGAGCAAGGGCAGAGAACAACACTTTCCATTCGACCAGAAAAGATTGTTATTCAACCAGAGAAAGCGTCTTGTGAGAACCAAGTCTCGGGCGTCCTACGAGAATTGATTTATCACGGTGATCATTATCGTCTGGTCGTCGAAGTAGAGAGCGTTGGTCACTTCATCGTTAAAGTACCTAACGATAATCGTAAACACTTGCAGTTAACGCCTGGCTCAATTTGTCGTATTGGTTGGCAAAGTGACGATTGCCATGCTCTTGATGGGACACAAACTCAAAGTAGCGAGGTAGCAGCATGAGTCGAGAGCTAACCGCATTAGATTCTGTATTGGAAATCGAACGCCAAGTTCATGAGCAAGAAACCAATCTGAAAGCGCAGCTGCAAAAGGCAGAGCGCCGAAAAAAGCTTCGCTCCATTATGCTCACAACGCCATTGGTGTGTTTTATTCTGCTTACGTTTGCTTTTCCTATCCTCGACATGCTTTTTCGAAGCGTGGATAACCGAGAAATATCCCAGTCACTCCCACAAACTATTCAAGCTTTAGAAAGTTGGGATTATCAAGGTCAGCCTCATCAAGAAGTCATTGAGGCATTCTCTGTTGAGGTACTTACGCTTTATCAAAGCAAAGAGCTACCGAAAATAGCCAACCGGATGAATATTGAAGAGTCTGGTATGCGCAGTTTACTCATGAAAACCGGCAGAAAGTTGTCTCGGTTGACGTCGCTGCCGATCTCGGTGACACAGTTGGCTAAGCTGGATAAGCGTTGGGCTAATCCTAAATATTGGGCGGCGTTTAAGAATCTTAGTGGCGCATTAACATTCAGTCATTATCTTGCTGCGCTAGACTTGCAAGTGAATGAGTTTGGAGACATTGAGCCCCAACCAGAAAAACGCCAAATATACGTCGACCTTTTCTTTAAAACTTTTTGGATGTCTATTTCAATCACCTTAATTTGTTTGGTGATGGCGTACCCCGTTGCTTACCTGCTTGCCAATTTACCTGATAAGCGCGCGAACTTACTTTTAATTATTGTGCTGCTGCCATTTTGGACATCATTGTTAGTCAGAACCACGTCTTGGATTGTTCTGCTGCAAAACCAAGGGGTCATTAATGATCTCCTTATTTGGTCGGGTTTTACTTCTGAGCGAATTCAGATGATTCACAATACCTTCGGAACGGTGGTGTCTATGGTGCACATTCTGTTGCCTTTTATGATCCTGCCTCTGTATAGCGTAATGAAAGGAATTAGCCCAACTTATTTCCGTGCCGCTCGTTCTCTAGGCGCGACGCCTTTCATTGCGTTCATCAAAGTTTATATGCCGCTTACGTTACCGGGGATAGGTGCGGGGGCCTTGCTTACTTTCATTCTTTCTATTGGCTTCTACATTACGCCCGCTTTGGTTGGTGGAAGAAGCGGACAGATGATATCCAATATGATTGCCTATCATATGCAGACATCACTGAACTGGGGGATGGCTGGCGCATTGGGTGGACTGCTTTTGTTCGTTGTACTGGTTCTGTTTTATATATTCAACCGTGTGGTTGGCATGAATAACCTTAAGGTAGGAGGATAACCATGGCATTACCAAACTATGCATCAAAAGTAGAGCGAGTCGCTTACGCAGGCTACTTAGTTTTTTGTGGGTTGGTGCTGTGCTTTTTAATCGCTCCAATTCTGACCATCATCCCGTTATCGTTTAATGCAACGCCTTACTTTACTTTTACCGAGGGGATGTTAAACCTTGACTCGGCAGCGTATTCTACTCGCTGGTATCAAGAAATGTTTACTAGTGATCAGTGGCTGTTGGCGCTGAAAAACAGCACGTTTATTGCTTTTATGGCGACACTCGTTGCAACAGGGCTAGGAACTCTGGCGGCGTTGGGTTTAGCAAGTAGTAACTTGCCTTTTCGCAATACGATTATGGCGCTGTTGATCTCACCCATGATCGTACCAGTCATTATCTCTGCTGCTGCGATGTACTTTTTCTACACGCGCCTTGGCTTGTCACAAACTTATCTAGGCGTCATTTTGGCACACGCTGCTTTAGGTACGCCTTTTGTCGTCATTACCGTTACTGCGACGTTAAGCGGCTTTGACCATAGCTTGGTAAAAGCGGCGGCTAGCTTAGGAGCAAACCCTGTTTATACTTTCAGACACATTACCTTTCCTCTGATTCGTCCGGGGATGATTTCTGGCGGCTTGTTTGCTTTTGGCACTTCGTTCGACGAGGTTGTGGTGGCGTTATTCCTGACTGGGGCAGAACAAAAAACCGTTCCTAGGCAGATGTGGTCAGGAATTCGAGAGCAAATCAGTCCGACTATATTGGCGGTCGCTACGTTGCTGATTTTTATGTCGGTGTGTTTGCTCGTGACTTTAGAAGTTCTACGTAGGCGTAATGTACGCATTCGAGGCATTCAAGAATAGCCAAACTTTTTCTTTGTTGCTCACTATGCACTTTTGTTTAGGGGCACCTCAATTTTTGACCAACTGCGCCTCATTGTAGGCGCTTGTCTTTTGTGTTTATCATCAGCGATGACTGACATATCACTCTGGTAGCTTAATGCCAGCTTGCTCGAAACGTGCCAAAGGCGACTTGTTTGATCGCTGATACCAACTAGCTGGCATGTTTGATTTAAGTCGCGCTTTTTCTTCCTTGCTAATCACAACATAATGCAAAAACGTATCAAGTGTGGTTCCCATCACGTCGAATGTCATTTCCCCATCTTTGCTGATGGCTTTCAATAACCCAGCGACGGTTTCCTCAGAAACTAACGGTTCAACCACCGCGTTTTTTCGCTCTTTTATTGACGTTGAAGCGGGCAGGTTTGCACGTGCCGTCTCCCAGCAAACTTTGTTGGTTTTACTGATAAGGTTGTGCTTGTAGCAGTAGTAACTGAATAAAAAGCGTGGCAGGTTTTGCCAGCGTTCGGCTTGGACTTCTAACCAAAGGTGTTGTAGCTCAATATCAGCGTCGGTCATAGGAGTTGTTTAGCAAAAAGAAAAGAAACCATTTTATAGCTTTTGTGAGGAGCAATAAAAGATATTTGAATGGAAAGATAAACAACTAGTTGATCAATATTACTAAAGCAAATCGATTTCTGGCAAGCCCGTGCAACGGCAACTCGAGTACCAAAAACTGATACCGCCACATCTAGTTGTTAACAAAATGTTTCTTCTTGTCTTGCGAGTAGATTATATGGAGATGCTCTTGCAGTAATAAGGGCAGTGGCGATGCAAAAGACGTAATGCATCTAAGGAAAACTCAATATAGAAGAAATTAGATGGAACTGAAGACTTTGAGTGTCGCGATTGCGACAACATTAACCAGCACTGGCGTATTTGCGTTAAGCGAGCCAGTTTCTCAAGTTACAGAGCAACATGCACATTCGGCTCATACACACGGTGTTGAATCCAATCGAGTTGAATACCAACCAACCGCAACTCTCCCTATTCAGCCCTCCAAGGCAACTCGAGTACAGTCACTTGAAAGCCTGGATGAGTCGAGCACTGCTTGTGATTTGGAAGCATTGGTTACCGAAAGCAGTAACCAATTGATCGGCGAAATTTTAAGTCAGGGCGCGACGTGTGTGAACCAGCTATTCTCTGCTGAAAGTCGGATTCAAGAGTCGGTATTTAGCTCCGATCATATGTACAACATTGCGAAGCGTACTACGACATTGGCGAAGGGGTATACAGGTGGCGGGAGCGATGAACTAGAAACGTTGTTCTTATACTTGCGCGCGGGTTATTACGCCGAGTTTTACAATGACAACATCTCATTTATTGAATGGGTCACACCAGCGGTGAAAGAATCAGTGGATGCGTTTGTTAACAACGCAAACTTCTACGAGAACAGCGATCGTCACGGCAAAGTGCTTAGTGAAGTCATCATCACTATGGATAGTGCGGGCTTGCAGCACGCGTACTTACCACAAGTGACCCAGTGGCTTACTCGTTGGAATGATCAATACGCCCAGCACTGGTATATGCGCAATGCGGTTAACGGTGTTTTTACTATTTTGTTTGGTGGGCAGTGGAACGAGCAATTTGTGCAAATAATTGGCAATCAAATGGACCTTGCCAAAGCTTTAGGCGATTTCGCTCTAAGGGCGTCATCAATCGGTGCTGAAGATGAGTTTATGGCCGCGAATGCGGGGCGAGAGCTCGGGCGTTTGACCAAGTATGCGGGTAACGCGAGTTCTGTGGTGAAGAGTCAGCTAAGTCGAATCTTTGAACAGTATGAAATGTATGGTCGGGGTGACGCGGTTTGGCTTGCGGCGGCGGACACCGCCTCATATTACGCAGATTGTAGTGAGTTCGGAATTTGTAATTTCGAAACTGAGCTAAAAGGCTTAGTGCTATCGCAAACTTATACTTGTAGTCCAACAATTCGAATATTGTCCCAGAATATGACGCAAGAGCAACACGCGGCCGCATGTTCTAAAATGGGTTACGAAGAGGGTTACTTTCATCAGTCATTAGAAACTGGTGAACAGCCAGTAAAAGATGACCACAACACTCAGCTCCAAGTCAATATCTTCGATTCAAGCACTGATTATGGTAAGTACGCAGGGCCAATTTTCGATATTAGTACTGACAATGGCGGTATGTACTTGGAGGGCGATCCTTCCCAGCCGGGGAATATTCCCAACTTTATTGCTTATGAAGCCTCTTATGCGAACGCGGATCACTTTGTCTGGAACCTAGAGCACGAATACGTGCATTACTTAGATGGTCGATTTGATCTCTATGGAGGGTTTAGTCATCCAACTGAAAAAATAGTGTGGTGGAGTGAAGGCATTGCAGAGTATGTCGCTCAAGAAAATGACAACCAAGCAGCACTTGAGACGATTCTAGACGGTTCGACATATACCTTAAGTGAGATTTTCGAGACTACTTATGATGGGTTTGATGTCGATCGAATTTATCGTTGGGGGTACTTAGCTGTACGTTTTATGTTTGAAAATCATAAAGATGACGTAAACCAAATGTTGGTGGAAACACGCCAAGGGAATTGGAGCAATTACAAGGCCACGATCACCCAATGGGCGAATTTGTATCAAAGTGAGTTTGAGCAGTGGCAGCAAGCCCTTGTCTCAAATGGTGCACCTAATGCAGTCATAACCGCAAACAGTAAGGGGAAAGTCGGTGAAAGCATTACATTTAGCAGTGAAAACAGTACAGACCCAAACGGGAAGATCGTCAGCGTCTTATGGGACTTCGGTGATGGCTCGACAAGTACACAAACCAAGCCGACGCACCAATATGGGAGTGAAGGGGAGTATTCGGTCAGCCTAAGTGTGACAGACAGTGAAGGCTTGACGGCAACCGCCACTCATACTGTTGTTATCTCAGCGTTGGGCGGTAATGACACATTGCCACAAGACTGCGCGGTGCAAAGTAAAGTAAGCGGTGGACGCCTAACAGCAGGAGAGCCCGTTTGCTTGGCAAATCAACAAACCATTTGGCTGAGCGTGCCAGCGGTGAATGAGAGCTCAAATCTGGCGATAACGGCGGGGAACGGTACGGGCAACTTACAGCTTGAATACAGTAACTCTGGTTGGCCGGATGGTGCTAATCTTCACGGGTGGTCAGATAATATTGGTAATGGAGAGTGTATTACGTTGTCAAATCAGAGTAACTACTGGGGCTACGTTAAAGTCTCTGGTGACTTTGAGAATGCCGCCATCGTCGTTGATTTTGATGCTCAGAAGTGTCGTCAGTAGGGCATTTTAACTGCATCATTTTAATTTAATTGATCGCCTCGCTAACATTGCGGGGCGTTTTTGTTTTTCACGCCGTTATCTCTATAAAAAAACCAGCCCGAAGGCTGGCAAACAAGGAGTTTGAGATGAAAATGAAAACGTTATAAAACTTGCTGATATCCTATTTCTCAATCAGTTGGGTTGTGCGTTGAAGCCAGTTTTTATCTTGCGCATCAAGAAAAGGGCTAAGCGCTTGATAGACTCGTGAATGGTAATGATTGAGCCAGTCTAGCTCTGCTTGATCTAGCATTGATAAGTCAAGGGCGTTGGTCGCAATTGGAGCAAGAGTGATGGTCTCAAAACCGTAAAACGTGCCGAACTCATTTTGTTCTACTTCTACAACTTTAAGAATGTTCTCTATTCTTACCCCGTACTCACCTTCGCGATAAACGCCTGGTTCATTGGTAATGACCATACCCGGTTTTAGTTCAACCTCGTGGTGGCTTTGCGAGAAATTTTGTGGGCCTTCGTGAACATTCAAGCAAATGCCCACGCCGTGTCCAGTGCCGCACTTGTAATCAATACCATGTTGCCATAAGACGCCACGCGCCATGATATCAAGATTGGCACCCGTAGAGCCTTTCATGAATCGAGTCTGAGTCAGTCGGATGACCGCTTTGAGCACCAAGGTATAATCTTTGCGCTGCTTAATGGTCGGTGACCCGAAGTGGAAAGTACGGGTGATGTCTGTTGTCCCGCCAAGGTATTGGCCACCAGAATCGACGAGAAAGAAGTTGCTTTCATTGACTGCCGCATTGCTTTCTTCATCGGCGGCATAATGCATTTTTGCCCCGTGAGCCGCGAAGCCTGCGATAGTGCGGAAACTGTCACTCACATAATGTCGGGTTTGACGGCGATAGTGGTTCAGTTGTGCCTCAGCAGACAATTCTGTAACGAGTCCGCTTGGAACTTGCTCTTCTAGCCAGTTCATAAACCTTACGATTGCCACACCATCGTCTGTTAATGCCTGCTCTAGGCTGGTTAGTTCGGTCTCATTTTTTATGGCCTTCATTGCCGTTACAGGGCAAGCCATTGGTTTTAGATTCACATTCCGTTCAATCGAACTCACCAATAAGCTGTCTGTGTGGGTAGGGCTAAAAGCGAGCGATAATCCCTCACATTGCTGATTCAAATACTGACTTACGTAGTTGTAATGGCGAATGTGTACACTCTGCTCGGTCAGCGCTCTTTCAACGTCTTGAGGCAGTTTGGCCTTATCAATAAACAGTGTCGCAAGTGATTGCTCTACGATTAGATAGGCTTCAGAAACTGGGCAGTAATTCGTATCACCACCTCGAATATTCATTGTCCACATGACATCATCTAGCGTTGACACTAATAAGCTATCTACTTGGTTCTCGGTTAACAAAGAACGGATTCTCGCTAACTTATTTTCTGTGTCAACGCCAGCAAAAGCGGTGGGGTGCTCGAATACGGGTGCACTTGGGCGAGGTGGTCTTTCAAGCCAAATCGGTGTGAGCAAATCTAGGTCGAGAATGATCTTAATGTTTTTCGCTTCAAAGGCTTGTTTGAGGCCTTGATAAAAAGCGTAACTGATGGCGCGCCCGTCAACCGCGACAATACTGTTTTCTGGGAGCGTGGTAGCCAGCCATTTGGCAATTGTCGGCGTTTCTGGTTGTTTGGCTTTAAACAGTTCAAGTCCTGTGCCGTGTAACTGTTCTTCAGCTTGAATATAGTAACGACCATCAGTCCACAGGCCACCACCTTGTTGGGTAATGACGACATCGCCTGCTGAGCCGGTAAAACCTGAAATCCAGCTTCGCGCTAACCAATGATCCGCTGAGTATTCACTGTTATGTGGGTCATTGTTGGTCACGATATATGCAGACACGTTGTGAAAGGACATTGCCTCACGCAATAACGTAAGGCGTTGGTTTACTGAGTTAGTATTGTTCATTAAATGGTTCCTAAAGTCATATTTGAGCAATAGATATGATGCTGCTCCGAGCCTGTTCTTATTGGGTTCTGTTGCCCGCATACTTCTGTTGCTTCTGGGCATCGAGTACGAAAAACGCAACCGCTCGGTGGATTAAGTGGAGAAGGAAGGTCGCCGGGCAATAGTTGTATTTCACGGTCACGTGCTAATTGCGGATTAGCTATCGGGACAGCTGATAACAGTGCTTTGGTGTAGGGGTGTTGTGCATCATCAAATACTTTATCGTAACGTCCTACTTCCATAGGTTTACCAAGATACATCACCATAACGCGGTCGCTGATGTGGCGCACCACGCTTAAGTCGTGCGCAATCATTACCAGTGTTAACCCCATTTCTTGTTTAAGATCATCTAGAAGATTGATGACCTGAGCTTGTATGGAGACATCTAGCGCACTAACGGGTTCATCACACACGACCAAATCTGGATTGAGAATTAACGCTCTAGCAATGCCCACACGCTGGCATTGACCTCCGGAAAATTCATGTGGATAGCGGTTTCGCTGGCTAGCCAAGAGACCCACTTTATCCATCATAGCGATGACACGTTTTTCTACCTCTGCCCGTTTAAGTTGCGGCTCGTGGGTGAGCAGTGGTTCGGCGATGCATTCTGAGATGGTTAACCTCGGATTCAAACAAGCGGATGGGTCTTGAAACACCATCTGAAATTCTCTGCGTCGAGAGGAAAGCTCTTTTTTACTAAACCCGAGCATGTCTTGACCTTTCCAAGTCAACTCGCCTTGTGTAGGTTCAATTAAGCGAAGTAAGGCGCGTGCAAGCGTTGATTTTCCGCAGCCTGATTCCCCCACAATGCCAAGTGTTTCGCCTCTATAAACATCTAAGTCGATACCATTGACCGCTTTCACGATTTTACGTCGACTTGGAATAAGGTGACGCGACACAGGAAAGTGGACGTTTAAATCACGAGCAGACATGAGGACTTCTTTTTTATTCATAACGCCTCCTTAAGCTTTTATTTGAATAGGAGTGATAACACTGGGTGCGTTAACGTGACAGGCAATGGACTGGCTCGTGTTTAATGGAGAAAACCGTGGGGTTTCGTATTGGCAACGCGTCTCTCGATGCTCGCACCGCTCTCTAAACGGACACCCTTTATGGTTAATCAACGCACTTGGTGGGTTACCTGGGATGGTTGGTAAACGTGGCATATCTTCAGTGATAGAAGGAATTGCCTTTAGCAAGCCTTGAGTGTAGGGGTGCGCAGGTTGAGCGAACAATGTCTCGGTATCGGATTGCTCCATTTTTTGACCACCATACATGACCAATACGCGATCACACATCTCGGCAACGACGCCCATATCGTGAGTGATCAGTAAAATGGCCGTATTGAACTCTTGTTGTAAGTCTCGTAATAGCGTCAAAATTTGAGCCTGAACGGTTACATCTAATGCGGTGGTTGGTTCGTCTGCAATTAACAACTCGGGCTTACACAACAACGCCATCGCTATCATGATTCGTTGACGCATTCCGCCAGATAATTCGTGAGGGTATTGATTCATCCGAGTTTCGGGAGAGGGAATACGCACCGCATCCAACATGTGAATCGATTCAATTTTTGCTTGTTTTCGGCTCATTCCTTTATGAATCATGAGAACTTCACAAAGCTGCTTGCCAATTTTCATGAATGGATTAAGTGACGTCATCGGATCTTGAAAGATCATTCCGATTTTCTCTGCACGGATGCGGTTGAGCTGCTTTTTCGACATCGCGAGTAAATCATCACCGTGGAACATTGCGCTTCCAGACACGGCGCCGTTGTCCGCGGTTAACCCCATTAATGCGAAAACAGATTGGCTTTTTCCCGAACCTGATTCCCCAACAATCCCAAGAGTTTCGCCCGCTTTAATTGAGTAGGAGAGATTACTGACCGCTTGCACTTGCCCATCTGGCGTATCGAAGCGCACGTTCATGTTTTCAATAGATAGCATGGGTTTGTCCTTATCGGTCTTTCGGGTCAAGAGCATCACGCAAGCCATCGCCGATGAAGTTAAAACAAAAGAGGGTGGCAACTAAAAACAGAGAGGGAAAAAGCAGCATCCACAATGCAACGTCAATCGTTTTTGCGCCTTCGGAGATTAGGATTCCCCAGCTCGTGTCGGGTGGTTGAACACCAAGCCCTAAGAAGCTTAAAAACGATTCGAACATAATGAATCCTGGTACCATTAAGGAGGAATAAACCATCACGATCCCAAGCACATTAGGCAGAACATGGCGTCGGACAATTGTCAATTTAGAAACCCCAATAGAGTGTGCGGCTTCGATGAACTCTCGCTTTTTTAGACCGAAGGTGACACCACGTACAACACGGGCAATGCCCAGCCAAGATACCATTCCGATCACGATAAAAATCAGGTAGATGTTGTTGCCAAAAAGGGTAACAAACAGGATAACCATAAACATAAATGGCACCGAATCGAGCACCTCAATAATGCGCATCATTACGCTATCGACAACGCCGCCAAGATAGCCGGAAATACTTCCCCAAATCGTACCAATAACAACGGCGACTAAGGCCCCGACAAAACCCACCAAAATAGAGAGCCTGCCGCCTTGCATCGTGCGAGCAAAGACATCTTGCCCGAGATCATCGGTACCAAAGTAATGGCCACTACTCAGTGAAGGTTTCCCTAGTTCGTATGGATCGATGAGCACTTCCCAGTCAATTTCATCATGGCCAAAAGCGGCAAGAGAGGGGCCGAAGGTGATGCATAAGGTAATGAACGCCAAAACATACACTGATGTCATCGCGGCTCTGTTTTTACGAAATCGAGTCCATGCATCCTGCCAAAGACTGCGACCTTCGACGGCTTCAATATTGTCGACGACTTGATCTTGAAGAGCTTGTGTATCCAGTTTTTTGATCGTTAACATGCCGGACTCCTAAACGCGTATACGAGGGTCGATAATCGTATATAGCAAGTCGACCACAAGGTTAAAGAAGATAGTGAGTGAAGCGACAATCAGAGTAATGCCCATTACTAGGCCGTAGTCGCGGTTGAGAGCCCCAGACACAAAGTGTTGTCCCATGCCACCTGTACCAAAGAAAATGTCGATAATCACCGAGCCTGTCACGACAGAAACAAACGCAGGGCCGAGCATCGCAACGACGGGAATCAGGGATGGTCGCAAAGCGTGATGGAATAAAATGTAGGTTGTGGACAAACCTTTGGCTTTTGCCGTTCGAATGTATGGTTGGTTGAGCGTTTCAATCATTGCGCCACGCATGACGCGTGCAATACTCGCAATGGAGCCAATCGCCAGGCTGAGCACGGGAAGAACAAGAAAAGCCAGCTTTCCTCCTTCCCAACCACCAGCAGGGAACCAGCCGAGCTGAATAGCGAAGATCATGACTAAAACTGGAGCAAGCACGAAAGCCGGAACCACAACTCCAGTCATCGAAAGTGTCATCAGGCCGTAATCTAGGCGGCTATTTCGGTTCAATGCCGCAATGGTGCCAAGCAACATGCCAAGTGGAACGGAAATACAAAAGGAGAGTACGCCTAATACTGCTGAAACTGGCCATGATTGTGCGACGAGCTGTGTAACACTGAAGTCTTGATAAACGAAGCTAGGACCGAGATCTCCTTGTATGAAATTACCAATGTAAATCCAAAACTGAGTAAGGAAGGGCTGGTCCAAATGGAATTTTGCTTCGATATTCGCACGTACCACCTCTGGCATAGGCCGTTCCATATCAAATGGCCCCCCTGGTGCAATGTGCATCAGCCAAAATGATACGAGTGCGATGAATAGAAGCGTGGGGATAGCGATAGCTAATCGCTTAACAATGTACCAAATCATGATCCATCATCCTTTGGTCATCCGAAATCACTTCGAACGGTTATGAATAAAAAATGGTCTGAGCTCTGGTTGCCTTCTCCACCGAGAGATATGAGGAACGGCAAGTAAACATTGAACTTGCCGACTCAGACCGAAAACATGCTTTTAGTGGGCTTTCACATAGACATTCTTGCGGTAGTACGACGACTCAGGGTTTGTCAGTTCGTAGCCGCCCACGTAAGGCTTGATGAGGTATTGATCGTTACCCGGACGATAAATAGGAATAATGGCCATGTCTTCAATCAGCATGCTTTCTGCTTGTAGATACAGTTCTGATGGGTTGCTCATGGTCTTTGAGCGAGCCATTAACTCGTCGTATTGCGGGTTGTTATAACGAGAATCGTTGTACTCGCCACTAGAAACGAAGATATCCAACCATGTAGAGGCTTCATTGTAGTCGGCCGTCCAGCCGCCGCGAGTAATGTCGGTCGGCTCTTTAAGTGCGTAGAACACTTTCGGTTCTAGCTGTTTTATCGTGACTTGCGCACCCAATCGGCTTTTCCACATGCCTGCCATGGTGGTTGCCATTTTTACGTCCATCGAGAAAGTTGGTACGGTAAACGTTAACTTAAGCGGATTGCTTTTATCGTATCCAGCTTCTGACAGTAATTGCTGCGCTTTTTCGATACGTTTATGGCGGTTCCAAGTTGCGAACTCAGGAGTGTGAGATTTAAAACCATCTGTTTGAGGTGGCACAAGGGTATACATTGGAACCCCACCGTTTCTCAAAATAGCACTCGTTAACAGTTGACGGTCAATGGCATATGAGAGGGCTTTACGAACCCGCACGTCTTTTGTTGGCCCTTGTTGAGTGTTGAGGTAATAGAATGTGGAGCCAAGAGACGCACTGGTGCTTGCCACTTCTTGTGGGCGTTGTTGAATTAACTTTTTCTTCTGGGCGGCAGGAATGGAAACCGCTTGGTCTATCTCACCAGCTAGGTAGCGGTTTAGCACTACGTTTGCATCACCAATTGGTAGCCAAGTGACTTTTTCCAGCACTACATTGCTTGCGTCCCAATAATGTGGATTTTTAACCATCACCAGTTTTTCGTTAACTTTCCATTCAGAGACAGTAAACGCACCATTTGTAACGATATGCTCAGGCTGGGTCCAGCGGTTGCCATGTTTTTCAATGGTCGCTTTGTGAACGGGGGCAAGCACTGGATGACTTAATAGTTTCGTAAAGAAGGGAATAGGCTCTTCGAGTGTTACCTGGAATGTTTTTTCATCCAGCGTCTTCACGCCCAAGGACTCGGGTTCGGCTTCGCCCTTCATAATCGCATGCGAGTTTTCGATATTTGGAATGGCCGCAAACCAAGCGTAGGGTGAAGCAGTGCTTGGATTCAGTAAGCGTTGCCAGCTGTAGACAAAATCTTGTGCAGTGACCGTTTCGCCATTTGACCATTTTGCATCACGTAAGTGGAAGGTATAAACCGTATTGTTGTCATTGACTGACCAAGACTCAGCAACACCAGGAATGGTTTTACCTTGCTTATCTTGAATGACCAGACCTTCAAACAGGTCTCGACCGAGATTAAAAGCGGGCTCTGCGGCTTGCTTGGCTGGGTCAATAGAAGTAACTTCAGCTCCATTGTTTAGCGTAATTTCTTGTATCTCATCGAGGGTCACACCTGCGGGATACGGTGCGGCATAGCTTGATGTTGCCAGTATTGGACTCATCATCGACGCTAATAAAAGCAACTTAGGTAATTTCATCCTTGTCTCACTCTTTTCATCCTGAAAGATGTCAAAAATGTATATTGTATAAATTGTCTACACAATCGAGTTTTAACATTACTGTAACAGGGTGTCAGGTGTTGAGCTGTCTGGTCTCAAAAAGTGAGCTAGGGGAATTTCTTTGAAGATCTGATATCAAGTTGGCATGACGGGAAGTAATTTTGCTTCGATACAAATTAAAATCCCCTTCAAGCACAGGCTAGAAGGGGAAGATAGTCAGTCTGCTCTTCAAAAGGCATGACGTTAACTGACTAGGAAATGTTTCACGAACTCAGTGATTTTGACCATATCACTTACCGCGATAAACTCTTCTGTCGTGTGTACTTTTGCCATGCCAGTTGAAAGATAGACCGTTGTGAGACCTTTCTTGTTAAAGTTGTTGGCATCGCTACCGCCGCCAGTGCCTTTTGTGAAGGCGTCAATTCCCAACTCTGAAAACGCTGCTTTTATAGCGTTTACGTGCGGGTGGTTTTCTTCAATAACAAAAGCGTCGTAGGCTCGGCTAGATTCAATGTCGACTTCTGCACCGTGTTTTTCACAGACAGACTCTAATGTTGAGATCATATGATTGACCTGAGCATCTAGTTTATCGCCATTCAGGGAGCGTGCTTCTGCCACGATTTTTAATTCAGGCATAACAATGTTTGTGGCCTGACCGCCATTCACTATACCGATGTTGGCTGTCGTTTCTTCGTCGATGCGAAGCAGCTTCATTTGGTTGATGGCATCTGCCGCCACCATGATCGCACTGATGCCTTCTTCTGGCGCAAGCCCTGCATGTGCTGGTCGACCTTTGATTGTTGCCACGATTTTTTGCTGGCCTGGGGCTGCGGTCACAATAGTGCCAATAGGACCACCCGTATCTAACACGACTGCTTCCGTTGAAGTGACGTGTGACATATCGAAGTATTGTGAACCGAATAAACCGCCTTCTTCATACACGGTGAAAGCAAGTTCTAACGTTTTGTGCTCACGGTTTTCCGCTTGAATACAACGAACGGCTTCCATGATGGCGGCAATACCAGATTTATCATCGCCACCGAGAATCGTATTGCCTTTTGAACGGATAATGCCGTCTTCGATGATTGGCTCAATGCCAATACCTGGAGTGACCGTATCCATATGACAGCTCATTAGAATAGAGCCGTCTTTTTTGCCGTCTAAACGGGCGTACACGTTAAAACCGTTAGAAATGTGCTCAGGCACTGGAAGTTTGCGTACGGTAAAGCCTAGCTCGCCTAGCTGTTCTGCCAGTGTTTCTGCAATTTGTTTTTCGTTTTTTGATTCGCTGTCGATACGTACTAGTTGGCAAAAGTGTTTAACTAGGCGTTCTTGATTAATGTGTGTCATTAGATGTCTCTTTTTCTGATCGAGCGTGAAGCCTTGTGGCTCGGCTCGATAGGGAACAGAGCACCACTTATGGCACAGTTACTTTTGAATAAAACTGAGGTGAATCAATAAAGGGGTATCCATGACACGATTCTGACCGATGAGTCTTTCGAACTGTATGAAGCGTCACGAAACATTACTTTTGATGTTTTGCAGGATCAAATGAATAAATCGGATAGAGATAGGGTGCAATAGACTTTCCATCCCCTTTTACTTTTTGAGCTACGTTGCCAAGATAAAATGCCAAGGTAACAACTTATTTACATTTTGTGTGTTGGCGTAAAGCCGAAAATATCAATCTAATATATTGAAAATAAGCAGTTTGTTTGATGTTTACGAAAGTGGGTTCGACGCGCTTCCTGTGTGTAACATATATTTTACAATTATGCGTAAAAATCGCCAAGATAAAGATTTCTCCCCACGTATTCCAATTTCTCAAGACCTGCGCCAAGTTAGAAAAATAAGTCCAAACAAAAGCTACTGAGACAAGGAGAAAGTCATGGTTGATGCATATAACCCTCTAGGAACAGACGGATTTGAGTTTGTTGAATATACCGCTGCTGACAACAAAGGCATTCAACAGCTTAAAGATCTGTTTATATCGTTAGGTTTTGCGGAGATTGCAAAGCATCGCTCAAAAGAAGCGTGGTTATATCGACAAGGTGATATTAGCTTTATTGTGAATGCGCAGCCGCATAGCCAAGCTGAGGGATTCGCCAAAGTTCACGGTCCGTCGGTTTGTGGCATGGCATTTCGTGTGAAAGACGCCACCGTTGCTCTGGCGCATGCGTTAGAGAATGGCGGTAAAGAATATAAAACGGAAATTGGGCCGATGGAGCTAAGCATTCCTGCTATTTATGGCATCGGTGAAAGCTTGCTTTATTTTGTCGACCGTTATGGAAAGCAGAGTATTTATGATGTCGATTTTCGTTTTTATGATGATGCTGATGAACGTTTATCAAAAGCGAATGTTGGTCTTTACGAAATCGACCACTTAACGCACAACGTTAAGCAAGGCAACATGGATGTCTGGTCTGGTTTCTATGAGCGCATTGGTAACTTCCGCGAAATTCGTTATTTCGATATCGAAGGTAAGCTGACTGGTCTTGTCAGCCGTGCGATGACCGCACCTTGCGGCAAAATCCGAATTCCTATCAATGAGTCGTCAGATGATAAATCACAGATTGAAGAGTTTATCCGTGAATACAATGGCGAAGGTATTCAACACATCGCATTGACCACTGACGACATCTACGAAACGGTCAAAACCTTGCGTGAGCGAGGCATGGACTTTATGCCAACGCCAGATACTTATTACGAGAAAGTCGATCAGCGTGTTGAAGGCCACGGTGAAGATGTAAGCAAGCTTCGTGATTTGCAGATTCTTATTGATGGTGCGCCAACGAAAGATGGCATCTTGCTACAAATCTTTACTCAAACCGTTATCGGCCCTGTGTTCTTCGAAATCATCCAACGTAAAGGCAATGAAGGCTTTGGCGAGGGTAACTTCAAAGCGTTGTTTGAATCGATAGAAGAAGACCAAATTCGCCGAGGAGTATTGAGCGATGCATAAATGGATCACATTCCCTCAACGGGAGGGAGTGTGCTCTAAACAAGCGCATGCTGACTTCCCGGAAGAGGCAATTTATGAACGTGAGGCAGGTCGAAGTGGCTTCTTCGGCCCCGCAACACATTTTCATCATCAACATGCCCCAACGGGGTGGTCTGAGTGGGAGGGAGAGCTACGTCCACGAGCGTTCGATTTTAATCTAGTTGAGAAAGCCAGCCATATTACCCCGTGGGCAGTCCCGCATCTATTACACAACGCGAATTGTAAAGTTCGTGTTTGGCGTATGGATGAAAAAATGGACTTCTTGGTGAGAAATGCAGATGGCGACGAACTGCTATTCATCCACCAAGGTACGGCAGATCTCTACTGTGATTATGGTCATTTGAAAGTGAGCGAAGGGGATTATGTCATGATCCCGCGCTCAACGAGCTGGCGTTTAGAGCCAAGCGAGCCGATGTTCATTCTGATGATCGAAAACACCGATGCGGCTTATACATTGCCCGAAAAAGGCATGGTTGGAAACCACGCGGTGTTTGATCCGGCGGTTCTAGAAACGCCGTCGATCAACGATCAGTTCCGTGCTCAATATTCTGAGAATCAAACACAGGTTCAGGTGAAACGCCACGATAAAGTCAGTGTTATCACTTACCCATTCAACCCGTTGGATGCGATTGGGTGGCATGGTGATTTGGCGGTAGTAAAAGTGAACTGGCGTGATATTCGTCCACTTATGTCACATCGTTACCATTTACCGCCTTCTGCACATACTACATTTGTAGGAGCAGGATTTGTGGTGTGTACCTTCGTTCCTCGTCCAATTGAAAGTGATCCTGGAGCGCTCAAAGTACCGTTCTACCACAACAATGACGATTATGACGAAGTCTTGTTCTACCATGCAGGTGATTTTTTCAGCCGTGACAACATTGAAGCAGGCATGGTGACATTCCATCCAGCAGGATTTACGCATGGTCCTCACCCGAAAGCATTCAAAGCAGGGCGAGAGCATAAGAAGACTTTCACCGACGAAGTTGCGGTCATGATCGATACGCGTCACGCACTTCAGTTTGCGGATGAGCTGGAAAAAGTAGAAAACAAAGAATACGTCTATAGCTGGCAAGAGAAGTAAGAGGCAAGGATGAAATTAGCAACCAAGAAAAATGGCACTCGTGACGGTTTGTTGATGGTCGTGAGCAAAGACTTAACGCGCTGCGTACCTGCGACAGAAATTTTCCACCCCATGAACTTAGCTCCGACGATGCAGGTGGCGCTTGATAACTGGGATACGCTAGCACCACAACTGGAAGAGCTATACGTTGCACTGAACAATGGCACGGTTGCAGGGTATGAAGAGTTTGAAGCGCACTACTGTGAGTCGCCGCTTCCTCGCGCTTATCAGTGGGCTGATGGCAGTGCTTACGTAAACCACGTTGAGTTGGTTCGAAAAGCTCGCGGCGCTGAAATGCCAGAGAGTTTTTGGACGGATCCGTTGATGTACCAAGGAGGCTCTGATGCCTTTATTGGTCCTTGTGACAACATCGAGTTTGCGAGTGATGAATGGGGTATTGATTTCGAAGGTGAAGTTGCTGTGGTAACTGGTGACGTACCAATGGGCGCGAGTGTTGCAGAGGCTCAGGAGTCGATTCGTTTGATCATGCTGGTGAATGATGTCTCACTACGTGGCCTAATTCCGGCAGAGTTAGCTAAAGGGTTTGGTTTTTTCCAATCTAAACCTTCTTCTGCGTTTTCTCCTGTGGCAGTAACACCTGACGAACTCGGCGAAGCGTGGTACGAAAACAAAGTGCATTTACCATTGCTCTCGACCTACAACCACAAGCCGTTTGGTCGCCCAAATGCGGGTATCGATATGACGTTTGATTTTGCAGACTTAATTGTTCATGCGACTAAAACGCGCCCGCTATCTGCTGGGGCAATTATAGGTTCTGGCACGGTATCTAATAAGCAAGGCACCGAACATGGCACTTCGATTGATGAGGGTGGTGTTGGTTATTCATGTATCGCGGAAGTTCGCATGATTGAAACCATTCGTGATGGTAAGCCGTCGACTAACTTCATGTCGTTTGGAGATTCAATCAGATTGGAAATGTTCGATGCGGATGGCAACAACATATTCGGCTCGATTGACCAACAAGTTAGCCAATATCTCAAGCACTAACAATGCTGGTTGGGAGACGATATGAGCGATAGCATGATTTTATACGGATACTGGCGATCATCGGCGGCGTATCGTGTGCGTATTTGCTTGAATCTTAAAGAGTTATCGTATGATTCAAAATCGGTACACTTGGTGCGCAATGGTGGCGAACAACACAGTGACGAGTACCATGAGTTAAACGCTTCTGAACTGGTTCCTTTGCTGGTGGATGGGGAGGTTCAGTTAACCCAGTCACTGGCGATCATTCAATACTTAGAAGAACACTACCCGGATGTCACTGTGATCCCCGAGCAAACGCCGCTTCGATACCAAGCGCTAGCTTTGGCTCAGGATATTGCAATGGAGATTCATCCCCTGAATAACTTAAGAGTTCTACAGTATTTAGAGGGGGAGTTAGCTTGCGAGCCAGAGCGCAAAGTCGCTTGGATTCATCACTGGATCCACAAAGGTTTTACAGCATTAGAAGAGAAACTTCAGAAGCATCGTAAACTAAATGGTGATTGCAAGTTTAGCCTGACAAGCTCGCCATCTATTGTCGATATTTGTCTGGTACCACAATTTTACAACGCACAACGCTTTGGTGTAGATACCTCTCTTTATCCAACCATTAACGCTGTTGTGCAGTCATGCAATCAACTGCCAGCTTTTATTGATGCGATGCCAGAGAATCAGCCAGACGCTAATAGTTGATTCTTAGCATACATAATGTATTAACAAAATTTAAACGAGCCAATCCAAGTGTGTGATTGGCTCGTTTTTATTGGTGAGCAAAATTTTCTGTTTCTCGCTATCGTCGTGGCGCCTCAAAATTGCGAGGTTTTGTTGCTCTGCATAACATTTCCATTTACGCTTTGAGCAACGAGTTGTTTTGGATGCACTTTATTTATGACCAACATTTTTATCATTGTTGTTCTTCTGGTTTTATTCTTCTTTGTTATTCAAAAGTACGTGATTAAGCACGATGACACGCGTGATTATCCTTATCGCTCGAAAGGCCCTCTGCTCAGAGGTCAAGAGGGTGCGTTCTATAATGCGTTAAGAGCGGCGGTAGGGGAGCATGCCGTAGTATTCGCGAAAGTAAACATGTCCAGTTTGGTTACGCCAAAAGAAATCAAAAATAAGAAGCAGTTTTTTGTCGCGAACAATCGTATATCTCGAAGCTATTTTGATTACGTTATTTGTGACCCAAGGACACTAGAGCCGCGCGTTATCGTTGAATTGGATAATGGGCAGGAGCTAAACAAGGGTAAGATAGAAAGACAAAAGTTATTGATTCATGTTTGTAAGACGGCCAACCTGCCTTTAATTGGCGCCTCGGTAAAGCACAGTTATCAAGTTGGGCGATTACGTCGTTTGCTTGCGGCACACATTGATTTGATTGAGCCTGATAAAGAAGTGCGCTTTTGCAAAAAATGCGGCAGTCCGATGATCATTAAAACCGCAAGCCAAGGTGAGTTCAAAGGGAGACGTTTCTTTACTTGTAGCCGTCAGCCGAATTGTACATACACCGAAAATTATAACGTTGTGTTTGAGGCGGACGACTAAACACGACAATTAACCTGCAGAAATAAGGGGCTTTGATTAGAGATGATCAAAGCCTTTTTTGTATCAGTCATCAAGGCAGGGCCTATACTTTGAAAAAGAGGGCAGAATAGGGCAGCCATATGCGATACGGATGGATTTTATCGGCGTTGTTCATCGCATCGAATGTTAGTGCGATACCTAATTTGAAACCACTAGAGTGTGAATTGACAGAGACACCCCAAGATCATTTCTTGTTTTACCGAGAGCAAATGGTTTACCACAGTGAGCAGTTTGTCATATTTCAAAACTTCAAAGGCAGGGTGAGCACTCAAGTGGATGTTAAAACAGGAGAGTTGATCCGTACAACCTATATCGGCGAACCATTTAAACCTAAATATCAGATTTTGTTTGGTACTTGCCCTAAGGTATCGCAAACCTTACAGATTTGGATGCTCAGTGAAGTGCCTTACGACAATTAAGTGAGATAATAAAAGTTATATAGATCACACTTTTAATCCATGAAGGATTCAGCTTTGCTGATAAAATCATCTGAAAACGCGTGTTGAGTTTACATTTTCGCCAAACGGTTCAAAGTTGGTAAATTTGTGCTTGCACCACCGTTCGCTTATAGCTAATATCCTCGTCGTTCCAGAGAAATGCGTCCGTAGCTCAGCTGGTTAGAGTATCGCCTTGACATGGCGGGGGTCGGTGGTTCGAGTCCACTCGGACGCACCATTCTGAATTGAAATGGTTAGGAACATAAAAATTTGGGTCCGTAGCTCAGTTGGTTAGAGTACTACCTTGACATGGTAGGGGTCGGCGATTCGAGTTCGCCCGGACCCACCAAATTTTAAAAAAGCCCACCTTTTGGTGGGCTTTTTTGTGTCTGTAATTCATTGATACTCAAGTAAAACTACTTCTTTTCTTGTCCCTTGTTTTTGCTCTGCTTTAGCCCCTTGTCAGAGATAAAAGCGCACTACTTGATCCGCAACACAACCTCAAAACCCTAAATGCAATGCATAAGGTGCATACGCTTCAAACCCACTAGAGCCGTCTATAAATCATGTTGCGTGCCACTAGCCGTGGCATTAGAGACACTGACTATTAATCTAAATTATCTGGCGTGTGAAGATTGGTGCCGCATATTGTACATTTGTAGTCACCAGTCGCTTCGCCTTCCATTAATGAGCTAATTATTGCTGCAAATAGACCTGAGAAGAAACCTTTAGCTTTTTTCTCGGTCTTTTCCTGCGCTTTAGAGAAGCTTTCGTACCGATGTAGCGTTACTTCTTTACAATTACAGCAAAACGCTCTTGTCTCTTCAGAACCGTACATTTTTACCAATTGATTTACTCCCTGTAAGTTAATTTCCCCAAGTGGCGTTATGTTCAAGGGTAAGTCACACAAGACTGATGTGTGACTTACCCTAAACACTAAAACTAACGTAATGTAAAACACCACATGTTATGAATGATTATTTAACGCCTTGTTATCCGAGCTTGCTAACTCTGCTGATTGAATAGTTGTGGCAATAAGCTCTTCAAATAGATCTAATTGCCCAGCAGGTATCAATTGATTTTGTATAGCTTTTCGTTTGTTTGAGTCAAATAGCCGCTCTGTTAACCAACCAATTAGATACATCAGTGAAAGACAGCCACCAGCCGTCGCTACATTACCGTCTATCACGAGAGGCAGATCCTGAACATCTCCTCCCATACTTTGTAGAACGTCCTTTGCATCTGGGTTTGTTGTTAATCGCTTGCCTTTTAGTAAACCGAGTTCATGGAGGATGAATGATCCCGCACAAATCGAACCTATTAGCTGCCTATTTGGATCAAGATTCAACGCTGACATAAATTCAGCATCTTTTAAAGCGGCTGGAATACCCCGTTTGCCGCTTGTAATAAGAACGACATCTTGATTCGTCACCTCAGAAAGGTGTCCGTCTGTTTTAACTTTCATACCGAGGTGGGAATGATGTTCAGATTTAGTTCCAAGTATACTTACTGTCCAACTGTCGGTTGTGCGCCCCAGCAAGTCATACATAAGAAAGAAATCGACATCCGTGAAATCATCAAATAAAACAACGCCGATTTTATACATAACATTTATCCTTTTGGACTTACTCGTAAGTCGCAAAATGTGTAGTAGGAGGGGAGGGGCATTCGATACACAAGCTTCTGCTAAGCACCTTAAATACCAAAGGCGGTGCAAACTAACAATGCCATGTGTACCAAATCCCTATTATAAAACTTTGTTATGTTTGTTTTATGAGCCCGCCCAGAAAAACTCAACCCTAATACCACTTGGGTCGTAACACATTAAATGTTTTGCGGGTCCTGTTTTAACAAGCTCGGGACCAAACTCAATTTCGATTCCCGACGCCATAAATTGATCACGCAACTCATAGAGTTGCTTCTCAGTCTCTACGAGTAAAGCTAAGTGATGCAAACCAATATTCGTTTTTCTGTCAAATGGAGTGGCGGCATCAGACTTAGCCGCCCATAGTGTAAGCATGATATGCCCATCACTCACAAATATTGCCGGGTAGTCTGGATTTCTTTTTACTTCACTCCAACCTAATTGTTCAGTGAAAAACTTCGCGCTTGCTTCTAGGTTAGATACGGTTAAACCTACGTGGTGTATGCCTTTTGTTAACACAGTCACTTTGTTTCCTTACTCGTTTTAATGGCTATCAAACAAAGATAACTCGATAAAAAGTAAGCATCAATACACATATATTGATTAACTTCGTCAATCTATTCGAATACGGTAATCCAACTGGAAACATAACATTGTAAACAAGAAACCCAATCTTGAACTAAAAATTAAACTTAGAGTTCATTCTTAAGTCCTGTATTAATCAAATACATTAATAGCCATAATATTTAAGCCAGCCTATAGGGCATATCATTCCATTAAAGGTTTGAATGTTCTTATTCAAGCTAACGTCTTCCAATTTGTAACAGTGAACAACATTACTAGTCGAAGTAGATGCTGGTGTTGAATACGTCACAGGTTTAGAAGCGTTTGCTTTATGTATTTCATGTGCTCGCTGTTGGTCTATCGCCACTTGATTCTTATGATTGTTAACTTCTCGCAATCCAGATTCTAGGGGTAGGTGCCAATCCTTACATGTTGTTCCTAAACCATCATTCTGAGACTGATATTCTGATAACGCTACACGAGCTTCATTTACCGACTGATCGATATCGGACTGATCGACTAGCCAAGTAGAAAAAGAATAGTTAATGGCCTCTCGATAGTTTACCGATTGCTCTAAGCTATAAGCATCGGAATGAAAACAGGCCTCTACCACTGCCCATTGAGTCGATAGGTTTGATAATACGTTTTCAGGTATAGGCTGTAGCTGGCTTTGCGTAGACTGGCAACCGGCTAGAAGAAAAGGGACAGGGAGTAGTTTTAGAAAAAATTTTTGGTTCATTTTAATCTTAAAATTAATGCAATCTTTTTCATTATCATAATACAGGACGATTGAAGAAAGTAGCATTTCTATCAGTAAGGGAATGTGGCTAACGCACTGATAAGGTGTGAGTAAAGCGATATCAAAGCCCTCAACACACCTTAACTACGAATACTACCGCATAACAAAGATGCTATGCGGTAACGGTAGTATTCAGGCTTGAACAGTTTGTCGCACGTTGCTCTCGCCTGACAGCACGGAAATTCTCTCAAAATCTCGACTCGGGAAATCAGGGTCTACGTACACAAACATACGACTTATCATTTTTCCTTCAAACTCAAATACACTACAAAAACGCCCTGTGGAAACTTTGTTGTCCGGCCAAGAGGTACCATCACTCATTACGCCGCCTTCCTGTCCTTCAACAATGACCTTGTTTCCAGCAGTCGTTATTTGAAAGCCGTCTATGTCGTGCCAGATACTAATCAACGAGCTACCAATCCTATTGCCAAACTCCACTAAGGCACTCTTTCCTTTCGCTTGCCCAAATTTAGGAAAGAAAAAGTCAACATCCTCTGAGAATAGATCCAGATAGCTAGGATCACCGGCATCTATTTTCTCGAAATACTTAACTACTAGCCCAACTAAATCGTCTTTTTCCATAATTATTTCACACCCATATAAGCTTTACGCACAACCTGAACGCTTGCATCTTAAACACAGAGTACATTTAAACTGAAATTGCCAAGAGTTGCGAATCTTATTGAAGTGCCTTGTTAGATGTAATCCGTTTAGCCTACGTATACACCATTGAAGTATTCGACGCGTTCTAACGTCATTCTTAACTTACATTCTTCAATCTGGACACCTTGCCAGGGCGAGGGTGTGGAAGACAGGCCCGTAAATTCACATTCGGCGTCTCTGTATTTTAGCCAAGCTCTTTGGGCCTTTCGAAATGGCTCTACCAGTTCGGTCTGAGACCATGTTTTCCTTAGTGCTTTTTCTTCCTCACCTATTCTAGCGATTGCTTCCTTGTAACTTTCGTTAAGCTCTTTATCTGCAGATTCCATCTTCTTTTCTACACACTGATAACCAGCCATAACGCCCCCGCCTTTTACTTTGCAGGGATCTTCAACATCATCAGAAGCCAAGCAAGGTAAAGAAACCAACGCAAACATCATAAGTAATTTGTTCAAAATTGCCTCCAAGCTCCGAGTGCTTGTTAAACAGTTATCCGCTATTTTTCCTTTTTAATCATGCAGCTTTTTATCTGTGCCTTCAAAGATAAAATAGAAGGTTAGTGATTCTAGTGCCTAAACAGAAGGTAAAAGAGATTGATACACGGATTAAATGACGCCTTAATCTGAGTTACTTTTAGTGGGCGTTTTGTATCAATCTTTTCTGTGGAATCATTAGTTTGATGGCGACTGAGGACGTTAAGATGACTCCCATTGAATTTATTATCGCCCTGAAACACCTAGGTTGAATTAAGTGGTGACTATTCCCCTCCAATCATGAAGTTGGTTCAAAGGTAGGGCGATAAATGTTGCGATTCGTAATAAAAATTTATGCCAAGTGCAGTTCGCTATCGCGGCTTATATTGAGTTGGGCAATAACCTCTAATGATGTCTGAGTTTCGTAGCTTGTTGTGTTTTGTATTGCGCCCCGAAACCCTTTTACGCCACAATTTAAAGCTACTTGATTTGAGCCGGCTACGCATAAACTGAATCACGTCGGATTCATTCAAACCAAATTGAAATTCGATAGCCTCAAATGGGGTGCGGTCTTCCCATGCCATTTCTATTATTCTTGACTCAGTTTCCGAGGTCAGTTTCATTTCAAATAACCTATTTTAGAAAAGAGATTTCTACGACGGAAATTGAGTCTTGGTTCAAATGTTCTTATATGCGTGCTTAGTGTTTAGCGACATAACACCTACAAAAACTTCTCAATGAGGACTTCGTCTACGTATTTCCCACGAACTTTTGCATGCTTCTTCGCGGTCCCTACGATTTCGAAGCCTTGTTTGAGATAGGCTGATAACGCTCGCTCATTATCGCTGCGAACGTACGCAAATAGTTTTTCGTAACCCTTTTGTTTGGCTACTTCGAATGTCGATTTGAAAAGCTGTTTAGACACACCTTGGCCACGAGCACCGTCACTAACAAACGTACCAATTATGCCAACATGGTCAAAAGCTTTTGTATATTGTGCAAAGGGCTCGATATTTTGGAAACCAATGACTTGTGAGCTATTTTCGGATAAAGCGACTGTAAACACGCCCCGTTCTGGGAAATGAGTAATGAACTCTTTTTCTTCTTCAGGTGTGAAAGGCGTATCTAATACAGTGTATAAACCTTCAATAATGATGGGATTGAGGACGTTTGTAATGCCTTCAGCATCACCTAAAGTTACCTGACGTACAATTAAATTCATGCCACTTAGCTCCTATTAAAATTAGGGCTGCTTTGTACATGAGTTGGAGACTTGCGGCAACAAGTAACGTCATTAAGTCGTAAAGAATATACCTATTACACTTAAACGGCGGTTAATAGTGCTGATTGTTACTTTAGTATTTCTGATATATCACTTTTTAAGTGACGGCTTAACTTCTACAGAATATTTCCACATCACGATCCCGTTTTCTACAAGATCATAACTCGCGCTTTGACCCTCGGAGTTGAGCACAAATACCGGCATTTCCATCCTTGACGTAGAGCCATCTTGGTTGCATGACATGGTAGCTTCAAGCTGTATACTATTTTTGCTCGGTTCTGAAAGGGTCCCTAAGTACGTGCAGCCGTCGACAAAACTGGTTTTGCTTTTTCCTTTAGAGGATATTTCAAAAGTCGGAAAAATGAATGTTGATTGAGGCTCTGTTACTACCACATTGACTTGATAGTTCGTCGCTGAAAAAGCATTGAAATGAGCTCCAAGCATAAGTAAGAACAAGATTTTTGATTTCATAAACTCTTCTTTATTTCGATATTACTAGTTTGGTTACGGCGCTATTAACGTGACCACTTAATCTAAAACTTTACTGCGGAAGCATTAAAAAGGATACAAAGGTAGAGTAGTTGAATATGGTTAATCGGCCGTAAATAGTTTTATTAAGCGATCTTACATACCTAAAAGAGGTAAGTTCTTTCGCTTTTGATAGGTTAATGCTAATTCTAAACAGGTCTTGATTGAAGCTTCTGGCAAAGGTGCTGATAAAGATAGAATTATTGCTCGATTACCCTGAAACTCAAGTGAGTCACTATACAGTTCGCGGAATGTGTCGACGAGCTTAGTTTGGCAATTAAAGAACAGATAATAACGACTAGGCGTTTTCTGTTTCCAATCCATCCTTACCGGGCTACCTGTTTTCACACTGTAGCTTGGCTCTCCCCATTTTAGAGATTCTTCAACTTCCCCCAGTTTTAATTCAGAAGCGATAGTTAAGACGATATTTCGTAGCTCTTCTATCCGAATACGCACATGTTTTGGATACTCATCAAATCTTGCCTTCACTGCATGGTTCATTAGTATCTCCTATAAATAGCGCTGTTTTGGGGTGAAGCCCAAGCGTACTTTGGCTATGTAGCAATTACGTCATAATGTTATTAATCAATAAATCTAGCACATAGCCAAAATACTAAGCGTAAGGGTTTCCCTCGGTTACGTTTAGGATGCTCTGGGTGAAAACATGATGATTGACATGCCAAGCATAGCGACAGAAACCCCCACTATGTCCCAGAGCGTTGGTCGAACGCCGTCGATACACCACAACCATAGAATTGCGACAAAAATATAGACACCACCGTAAGCGGCATAAACTCTGCCAGTTGCGGTAGGATGTAAAGATAGAAGCCAAGCAAACATAGCAAGGCATAGCGCTGCTGGTACCAAAAGCCAAACTGACTTATCTTCCTTTAACCAGAGATAAGGTAAGTAGCAGCCTAATATTTCTGCAATGGCGGTTATAAAGAAAAGCCCAATGGTTTTGACTTCAGTCACTTAAACATTCCTATCTTTCTCTACAAATATATGATGCTTGTTAAATGGGCAATTGTTCGGCTCATTACATTTCGCCCAGCTTAATCTTGGATTGAGCCTCACTCACGGTTTGTTTACCGAATAACAGATCCATCATCGAAATGATTCGTTTGTTGTCTTTACCCCATTTATCTGGATTCGCGCTGTTTGGTGCTTTAAATTCAACTTGTCCTACTTTTTCGTTATTTTTGTAGGCTTTGATCTGAGCATCAGCGATAAATGTTCTAAAATCCCAGCTCCAGCGTGATACGTAAGTAAGTGTTAGCTCAGAGCTAACAGGAGGCGTGCCGTCGCTTACGACTGTGCATTTATGGGCGGTATCCAAACACCAGTCTTGCATCGAATCTAAGAAAACATCTCGCGTGGCGTTGTCTTTTACGATGGTGATTTCCTTGCTCTGATTTTCTTTCGAGATTGTTTCTACCGTATACTTTGGTGCCGCACATGCAGCTAATAGAATAGGCAAGCTTAGAATGATGAGTTTTTTGTGCATCTTATGTCTCTTTTTTTTAAATTTATATATTCAAACAACTTCAAGATACTGAGTTCAACGAGAATAACTAACAAGCATGGCAACTGTTATTAACAAAACCTTTAGAGTAGAAGGGTTTGTTTCGGGAGTATGCCAATGTCTCGATGCAAAATAATTAGTAAGAGATTGCTATTGCGTTATGTTAACTCTTGAACTTATGTCCGTATCAATGTCCAGAATTCTTCGCATTGAAGTTTTTGAAGTGCAATTCTAACGGAATTTTAAATTGCTGCATAATGCTCAATTAAGAGGAATAGGGGAGCTTATCGTTAAACATAACGTGTAGTGCTGTAAATTCGTCCCTAAGACTAAGCTAAAAGGGCCTAATGTTTTAAAATAGCTTCTTGTCTATTCTGTTGTGTGAGTTTTCAATGTTGTCTCATACTAGCCACTTAAAAGAGCGCTGTAAGAACTCGTCTGCATTATCAAGGACGATTTCACCGTGAGCCATAACCAATATATTAGGTTTCCAAGACAGCAATTTATTTAAGTGTTTTCGAGCCTCTTGTTTGCTAAACATAAAACTTAGGCGCCAATCCAAAGGCATTTTTCCATTCGGAGCAAGAATACCGGCCCCTTTAGCCACAAACCGCTGCCAGTAGTTAAAGTCCTGGCCAGAAAAATTCTCGACGAGGTCAGTAACAATTAAGGTCTTTGAAAGTCGATGATAAAACACACACTCTTCCATTAATGGAGAGCCAGAAAATAGTTCTTGTTCAACCTCAGAGTTCCAAGCATTACCGCCTTGGTTAAGTGAAGCGTGAAAGTGTATATCACGGCACTTCTTAATGACTTCATTTGTGCCATAAACTTCTGCGCTAGGATAGGCAGATACCCATTCAGATAAGAACAAGTGGTGTAAATGATTAGGAGCGATTAAGTATTTCACTTGGCCTAGATTGTTGATTTGCTCTCTAATCGAATTTGATAACTTAATTGGACTATGAATCCAAAGGCCACCATCAGAAAGCCTAACAATAGTCATACGAGTGGTGTATGGGAGTCCTAAGAATTGGACGGGATCTCCGTCAAATATCCATATCTCATGGGCTAACTTTTTCGTGTCTCTCCAACCGTTAACACTGTATTAAGGCGGCATTTAAGTTACTCAAAAGCTGCCTTGTTGCACAATAAACGCTTCGCTAAGCGTAAACCAAAAATATTAGGTTTACCAAACCCTTATTGAGTGCAGCTGTACATCTTTGAGTATTTTTATACTGAACGCGCGTAAAGTAGTTTTAAGAGGATCATTTGACTTGATAGAACAAAACCCCGCTATTTTTGAGCAGGGTTTTGCAATTAGATAAAGGGGCTAACCGATGATGAAGAAGAAAATCGCGGTTGCAACAATACCAATCAACGCATAAGGAAACTGTGTGGTTGCGTGTTGCATTGCTGTACAGCCTGAACCTTGTGCAGATAACACGGTTGAGTCACTAAAGAAACAAGAGTGGCTCCCTGCCGCTGATGCTGAAAGCAGCGCTGCAACGGTTAAGTGTAGAGGCACACCAAGCTGTTCGCCCAAAGGTAGAACAATTGGCATCGCTACTGCAAACGTTCCCCAAGACGATGCCGTTGCAAATACCAACGCGCCCGTAATCATAAAGATAATCGCAGGGAAGTAAGACGCTGACAGGTAAGGGCTGACGGTCTCAATGACATACTGCGTGACGCCCAATGAGTCGTTGACCGATTTCAACATGAAACCACCAATAACGGTCGCAAGCGGCAGTAGCATAACTTTAATGCCATCATAAACAGCTTCGAACATGTCGTTCATCGAGATCAGTTTTTGTGCGCCGTAAAAGCTAATAGTAAAGATTAACGCGACGAAAACACCAGCAAGTAGATCGATACCAAAATACCAACTTGCGGCAACAAGTACGATCATTGGTAACAAGAAGTTGACAAGGCCCATGGTTGGGTTGGTATGTGCAGATACATCGGGACCAAAGTCGACATCTGTTGCACCGTCTGGACGAACTTGACCATTCTTCGCACGCTTTTCTGCCTTTTTCATCGCACCTAGATCTGGGATCTTTTCCATTGCAACCAGCAAAACAATCACCAGCGTTACCCAGCCGTAAGCCATGTATGGAATAGCTTCAATGTATGCTTTGATACCATCACCCGCTTCTGCTACTCCGTTTGCTTCTAGCAACGAACTGAAGAAAATTGCCCAAGTGGAAATTGGTACGAGGATACAGATAGGCGCGGCGGTTGAATCCACAAGATATGAGAGCTTTTCACGCGAGATTTGGTAGCCGTCCGTAACTTTTTTCATTGAGGAAGAAATTGCAATCGCATTCAAATAATCGTCGATAAAGATCAGAATACCTAAAGCAAAGGTCATCAGCATCGATTGCTTACGGCTTTTTACTTTCGTGACCAGCATGTCGGAGAAGCTTAAGATACTGCCGCCTTTCTCCAAAATAGCAATTAGGCCGCCCATCAAACCACAAACGAGGATGATCCAAGCAATAGTTTCATCCATCATTACACTCATGGAAATATCAACAATCTGTTCCACCGCTTCAGTTGGGTTAAGCAGAAGAACACCGGCAATAGCGCCGCTAAAGAGGGCTTCCACAGTTCGGTGTGTTGTCAGCGCAAAGACCAATACCAACGCCGTTGGTAAAAGACTCATCCATCCGTAGGCTTCGCCTTCCTCATGGTTCAAACCGATTGTGGTAAAAAAGACAAACGTCGCAACCGAGATTAAAGAAACAATAATGTGTTGAGAGTTGATTTTAAGAGGCGCATCCAGCGCCTTGGTCTGCGTAGTCATAAAGTTCATTTCCTTTGTTTATGCCGAGTGCAACATCCAGTCGATTTCCAATGGAGTAATCGCTCGCTCAAATTCTGCGAGTTCACTCTGTTTGCAAGCTAGATACAAATCGATAAAATCTCTTGAGATGTATTGAGCTAGCTCACTGTGCTCCAGTCGCTCTAGAGCTTCTGACATACGCAGAGGTAACTCAATTGCATCATCACTGAGAGTCGGTGGACATTGATCTTTGGTGTAGCTTTCACTCGCTAATACTGCGGAAAGTACTACTGCAGCGAGAATGTATGGGTTAACGTCAGCGCCTGCTATACGATGCTCTATACGGCGATTTTTGCTATCGCTGATAGGCACACGCAACGCAACACCGCGGTGGTTTTCTCCCCAATCGGCTTTGGTCGGGACGTAAGCGCCAGGAACAAAGCGACGGTAAGAGTTAACGTTAGGACAGATTAGGGCCATGGCATCGGATGTTTGTGACAGCATCGCTGCCATGGTTTGATAGAAGAAGGCGCTCGCTTGACCGTCTGATTGGCTAAAGTGGTTGTTACCATCTGTATCAACCAAGCTGAGATGAATGTGCATGCCATTACCCGCTTGCTCACTAAAAGGTTTCGCCATAAATGTGGCGTCAAATCCGTGCTGATGAGCGACCTGGCGAATCAAGCGTTTTGCGATGATGATTTCATCACATGCTCGAAGTACATCTTTAGAATGGTTGAAGTTGATTTCGAACTGCCCTGGGGCCGATTCAGATAGGGCTCCGGAAGTGTTTAAACCTTGTTCTAATGCAATTCGATTAAGGTCGGCCAAGAAATCAGCGTAGTCATCTAGTCCATCAAGGTCGTAAACCTCGGTATCTTTTTCTCGAGTTTTTTTCGTGGGGTTAATTGCCGTTAATGGTTCGCCATTTTCGCCGCGGGTTTTGTCTATTAAATAGAACTCCAGCTCGAGCGCGACACAAGGATATTGGTCTTTAGCATGCAGTGTTTGCAATATAGAAGCGAGAATGTTTCGGATGAACAGTGGGTTAGGGTGCTGCCCGGTTTCATCCATCATACTAAGCAGTAGCTGACCAACTTGTTCTTTTGCCGTCGGCATTAAGGTGCCGCTGATTGGATAGCAGAGATTATCTGGTTCTCCGAGATCTTCTCCCAACCCGGCCGTTTCAACGACGTTACCTTTGGTATCTAGGGTGATGGTCGAAAGGGGGAGGGCAACACCTTTATTCAGTTTTTCTAGAGCATCTATCGGGATGCGTTTTCCTCTTGGGGTGGCATTTATATCGGTAAAGATGAGATCGATAAATTCAATATCGGGCCATTTTTGTTTAAAATTTTGTACTTCCTGTAGATACGATTCCATTTTCTTCTCCAAATAGCCTGACGAGTAGAAATTAGAAATAACCAAATTAACAAATAAATTACAGCACTCTGAACGAGTTGTTTGTTTTTCAGGTTATTTTTAATTTAAACATGCACTTACACTGTGCTTTTGATGTTTAACGGCTGGTTTTTATGTCTTTCTGTTAACTATTTTTTAACAGTTGGTTTTGTTTTGTTCAATATAATGAGCATAAATATTCAGTTTTGAAGCCTAAAAAGTGCGCCAGATCACGTTGTGACGATAATAATGGTCATCTGTGTTGATAATTTTGTACATGGTTTGTAGGGTTTGTGTTAAATAAATTGAACACGGACATATCATGGCAGATACACACAAACCCATCATTGCTGTGGTTAGCTGCGCTAAAGAGTTGGGTGGCTATCAGATACAAGCGGTCAACGACTTTTACCTTCGCGCCATAAAGGATTTTGGAGGACTACCGATTATGTTGGCTCCCGACATGTCGGTCGATGACGTAACCACCATCCTAGACATATGTGATGGTTTTCTTTTTCCTGGCAGCCACTCTAACGTTGCGCCACATCGATACAATGCAACGCACGAAGAGAGCTACAAAGATGAAGCTCGTGATGAGCTCTCATTCACGTTAATTCGTCATGCGGTTGACCAAAACATTCCGTGCCTTGGTATTTGCCGCGGCTTTCAAGAGATGAATGTCGCACTTGGTGGCTCGTTAAACCCAGCCGTTCATGACTCCGGCTTCAATGACCATCGTGAAGCGCCTGTTGAAGATTTCGAACAAAAATACGCTCCAGCACACGCTGTGCTAGTTCAAAAGCAGAGCTTATTTGAACAATGGCTGGTGCAAAATCATTGGGAAAATACCACCTTCTTTGAAGTGAACACACTACACAACCAAGGCGTCGATCAGCTTGCTCCTCTATTACAAGTAGAAGCTAAAGCCCCGGATGGCTTGGTAGAAGCATTTAGTCTTCCTAATCAAAAATTTTTCGTTGGCGTGCAGTGGCACCCAGAATGGGAAGCAAAAACCAATCATTTCTCTCAAATTTTGTTCAATGAATTTATGATGGCTACCTCTCGTTAAACGTTTGGAGCTGTATGAATGGACAATCAAGAGATTGGTAAAAATATTGTTCAGTTACGAAAAAAACATGGATTGTCACAAAGGGAACTAGCCGAGCGCGCTGGTATTACCCACAGTGCAATCTCATCCATTGAAAATGGCAAAGTGAGCCCGTCGGTCAGCTCACTACAAAAAATCGTTAATGTATTTTCTTTATCGTTATCAGAGTTTTTCACTTTTGAACAACCTTCGAACGATGAAGTGAAAGTAGTCATCAAGCCGTCAGATCTTGTGGAAATCGGGAGCGAGACGGTGTCCATGAAACTGGTAACGAATGGTGACAAAGATCAAGTCATCGGATTCTTGATCGAGGAATACGCACCTTATGGAACCACTGGTGCGGCAGAAATCAAACACGAAGGCGAAGAGATTGGCACCGTATTAGAGGGTGAAATCACTCTGGAATATAAAGGGCAATCTCATGTCATAACAGCGGGCGAGTCGTACATTATTGATACGACGAAGCCCCATCGATTTACAAATCACACAGACAAGGCTTGTCGAATGATAAGTGCGCATACGCCAACCACATTTTAGTGGGGGCTTGCCTTGTGTGATCACAAGGAGAGCGTATGAAAACCCAAGAGCAATGGATTGAACTAAAAAACAATCTAAACATCGAAAACAGGGCGTACATTAACGGTGAATACAGTGCCGCTTTAACAGGGCAAACCATCCCGGTAGTTAACCCAGCAACAGATGAGATATTCACCGAAATCGCCCGTTGCCAAAATGAAGATGTTGATCTCGCGGTTTCATACGCTCGCCAAGCATTTCAATCCGGTCAGTGGAGCGAGAGCAGCCCAGCTCATCGCAAAGCAGTGCTTAAACAGTTTGCTGACTTGATTGATCAAAACCAAGAAGAATTGGCTCTGCTAGAAACGCTTGATACCGGTAAGCCTATTTCTCACAGCTTCTCTACCGATATTCCTGGTGCGGCGAGTGCATTACGCTGGTACGCAGAAGCAATCGACAAAGTATACGGCGAAGTTGCCCCAACCGAAAAAGATGTACACGCTTTTATTTCTCATCAACCAATTGGTGTGGTTGCTGCGGTTGTACCGTGGAACTTCCCACTTTGGCTTGCGTGCTGGAAGCTTGGCCCTGCTTTAGCGGCTGGTAATAGCGTGATTCTAAAACCGTCAGAAAAATCTTCTCTCACCGCGATATTCCTAGGTCAACTTGCTTCTCAAGCGGGCTTACCAACAGGCGTTTTCCAAGTCGTTACGGGTTTTGGTCATGAAGCTGGCGACGCGCTGGCGAAACACCAAGACGTAGACTGCATCGCCTTCACAGGCTCGACGCGCATTGCAGGTCAACTGATGGTCAGATCGGGTGAGAGCAACCTAAAGCGTGTGTTTGCAGAAGCGGGCGGCAAGAACGCGAACATCGTGTTTGAAGATTGTGATGATTTAGACCGCGCAGCAGCAGACACCGCCGCAGGGTGTTTCTACAACCAAGGTGAGGTGTGCGTCGCGGCAACCCGCCTGCTTGTTCACGAAAGCATCAAAGATCAGTTTATAGAAAAAGTTATTCAAGCGTCGAAAGCGTTCACGCCAAAAGACCCAATGGACCCAAGTTCATCCATGGGTGCACTCATCGACCAAGATCATAAATCAAAAGTATTGGAATACATCTCTTTAGGTGAATCAGAAGGTGCAAACGTACGTTGTGGCGGTGATGTCGATGGGCAAGGTGCATTTGTTTCCCCAACCATTTTAGACAACGTCGACAACAAGATGCGTGTCGCTCAGGAGGAAATTTTTGGTCCGGTGCTGTGTGTCATTCCATTCAAAGACGAAGCGCAAGCAATTGAGATCGCTAACGATTCGAAGTACGGCTTAGGTGCTGCACTTTGGAGTAGCAATATCAACCGCGTTCATCGCGTAGCAAAACGACTGCAAGCCGGCTCGGTTTGGGTCAACAACTATAACGAAGGTGACATGACGGTTCCATTTGGTGGATTCAAAATGAGCGGAAACGGTCGAGACAAGTCTCTCCACGCGATTGAAAAATTCACCGAAACCAAAACCACTTGGATTCGCCTCCATCCTTAAGCCTGCTGACGATTACGATAAATAAAGGAATAGTTCTATGAACAAGCATACGGATTCGTTCTACGCGCACTCTGTGCCAAACATGCCGGAATACCCACAGTTGCAAAACGACATCGAGTGCGATGTGTGTGTAGTCGGTGCGGGATTTTCTGGTCTTTCTTCTGCACTACACCTTGCAGAAAAAGGTTTTAAAGTTGTTGTGCTAGAAAGCGCAAAAGTGGGCTTTGGAGCAACTGGTCGTAACGGTGGCCAAATCGTTAACAGCTACAGCCGAGATGTTGACGTGATTGAAAGCCGTTACGACCAAAACCAAGCCAAAGCTCTGTGCGATATGATTTTTGAAGGCGGCGATATCATCCGTGGCCTGATCGACAAATACGACATCAACTGTGATTACAAGCAAGGCGGCTTGTTCACGGCACTGAACAGTAAACAACTCAAAGGGCTAGAAGAACATAAGAAGAACTGGGAGCGTTACGGCAACGACCAACTGACTCTGCTTGACGCAGGAGAAGTAGAACAAGCGGTAGGGACCAAAGTGTACACTGGTGGCTTGTTGGATATGCGCGGTGGTCACATTCACCCGCTTAAACTCGCGTTAGGTGAAGCCGCTGCGTTTATTTCTCTGGGTGGCCAAATCTTCGAACAGTCGGCGGTCGTATCGATTGACAAAGGGATTAACCCAGTAGTCAAAACGGCGCAAGGCAGCGTGAAGAGCAAGTACGTGGTTTTGGCAGGTAACGCCTACCTTGGTGGTTTGGCACCAAACATCAGCAACAAAGCGATCCCGTGCGGCACACAAGTGGTGGCGACTCAGCCTTTGAGTGATGAGCAGCTAAAACAAGTGCTGACCAGTGACTACTGCGTTGAAGACTGTAACTACTTGCTTGACTACTTCCGCTTAACCGCCGACAAGCGTTTGTTATTCGGAGGTGGCGTGGTTTACGGCGCACGTGACCCAGAAAACATTGAAGCATTGATTCGTCCGAAGATGGAGAAAGTCTTCCCACAATTGAAAGGCATCAAGATTGATTATACCTGGACGGGTAACTTCTTGCTGACTTACTCACGCATGCCGCAATTTGGCTCGTTTGCAGACAACATTTACTACCTACAAGGCTACAGCGGTCACGGTGTAACGTGTACTCACCTCGCAGGCAAGTTGCTGGCAGAAGCATTGACCGGACACGCTGAACGTTTCGATGCGTTTGCTGCACTGAAACATTACTCCTTCCCAGGTGGCCGCCACTTCCAAATTCCGTTTACGGCAATGGGTGCGGCTTACTACAACCTACGTGACAAACTGGCGATTTAAGAGATAAGGAATATCCAATGAGCAAAGTGGTGAAATTTGCAGCCCTTCAACTGACGAAAAGCTGGGATCTGGAAGACAACTTGGCCAAAGCAAAAAAGGCGATTCGTGAAGCAGCACAAAACGGTGCGAACGTGATTCTTCCGCAAGAGCTGTTCGCTGCGCCTTACTTCTGCAAAAAACAGGAAGCAAAGTATTTCGAGCTTGCAGAAGAAACGGAGAATTGTCGTCTTATTAAAGAGATGAGTGCGTTGGCTAAAGAGCTCGGCGTGGTTATTCCAGTCAGCTACTTTGAAAAAGCGGGCAACACGTTTTTTAACTCGCTAGTGATGATAGATGCCGATGGCACGGTATTAGATAACTACCGCAAGTCACACATTCCTGACGGCCCGGGCTACAGCGAGAAATACTACTTTAGCCCTGGCGATACCGGTTTCAAAGTGTGGCAAACCAAGTTCGGTAAGTTCGGTGCTGGCATTTGCTGGGACCAATGGTTTCCAGAGCTTGCACGCAGCTTGGCTCTGCACGGCGCGGAAGCGATTTTTTACCCAACTGCAATCGGTTCTGAGCCTCAAGATCCGACACTGGATTCACGTGACCACTGGCAACGTACAATGCAAGGTCACTCGGCAGCAAACCTCGTTCCAGTGATTGCGTCAAACCGAGTGGGCACTGAAGTCGATGATGGTATCGAGACGACGTTCTACGGCTCTTCTTTTATCACTGACCACACTGGTGCAAAAATTGCCGAAGCACCACGTGAAGGTGAAACCATCATTTACGCAGAAATCGACCTTGCTGCGACAGCGAAAGCGCGTCACGCATGGGGCTTGTTCCGCGACCGTCGTCCAGACCTTTACACCAGCGTTGGCAAACTAGCCGTTTAAAGAGGCATTAAAATGAAGTTATCGACAACACCAGCGCAAGATGGCTTCTATTTTCCGGCTGAGTTTCAGCCGGTTAGTGAAGTTTGGCTAGCGTGGCCAGAAAGGAAAGACAACTGGCGTGATGACGCATTACCCGCGCAAGAAACCTTTGCCAGAATCGCGAACTTAATCGCGGAAGTGGCCAAGGTGTGCGTGGCGGTATGCTCGCACAACTTTGACCGAGCGCGTCAAATGCTCCATTCAGACGTACGTTTGGTGGAAATCCCATTTAACGATGCGTGGATGCGCGATATTGGACCGACCGTGCTCGTGAATCAGGCGGGCGAGCGCCGTGGGATTAGTTGGCAATTTAACGCGTGGGGCGGCGAATACAACGGGCTTTACGATAACTGGCAGCAGGACGATCTTGTCGCTGGCTCGGTGTGCGACATCATCGGTATAGATTATTACCGCGCACCGTTTGTACTTGAAGGTGGGGCGATTCACACCGATGGTGAAGGCACCCTTTACACCACAGAAGAGTGCTTGCTTAGTCCGGGGCGAAATCCGCAATTGAGCAAAGCGCAAATCGAAGAGCAGTTAAAGGCGTATCTCGGCATCGAAAAAATCATTTGGTTGCCAAATGGTTTATTCAATGACGAAACAGACGGCCATGTTGACAACCTGATGCACGTTATCGCACCGGGTAAGGTGGTACTAAGTTGGACCGATGACCCAAGCGATCCGCAATACGCGTTGTCTCGTCAAGCGGAACAAGTACTGAAATCTCAGCACGATGCGAAAGGGCGCGAGATTGAAATTGTCCGTTTGCCATTACCAGGTCCGTTGCATTACAGCGAGCGCGAAGCCAATGGCATTGACGCCAGTTCAGGAATGAGCCGACAAGCTGGCGAACGCCTAAGTGCCTCTTATGCGAACTTTCTTATCGTCAACGGCCATGTGTTCTTACCAATGTTGGATGAAGACACCGACGCCATTGCAATCGATATTTTGCAAAACGCGATGCCGGAATACCAAATCATCGCGATACCGTCGAGAGAGGTTCTACTCGGCGGAGGGAACATTCACTGCATTACGCAGCAGATCCCAGCTTAAACATAAGCTCGCCGCTGACTTAGCGGCGATGATGAGTTGTCAAAAGGAATGACCATGCAACAGATACAAAACCAAAGCCTTGTTTCGTTTATGGTAGCGAACCCACAACAGGGCATTGCAGTGACTAATCCGGCGACCGGAGAGATTCTTGGGTACGCACCAGTCTCAACCGAGAATGACATTTTAAATAGCATTGAACGTGCCCATGTCGCGCAGAAAGAATGGGCGGCACTGCCAGCAAAAACGCGCGCTGGTATGCTCAATCGTTGGTTCCAACTCCTGTTAGAAAACAAAGGCGACCTTGGCCGTTTGATGACGTTAGAACAAGGTAAGCCGCTAGCGGAAGCTCAAGGTGAAGTGCTTTACGGCGCGAGTTTTATCGAATGGTTTGCTGAAGAAGCGAAACGTACCTACGGTGAGACGATTCCTGCGCCGAGTGCAGACAAGCGTTTGGTGACCATCAAACAGCCAATTGGTGTTGCCTGTGCGATTACACCTTGGAACTTCCCAATTGCGATGATCACGCGCAAAGCAGGCCCAGCTTTAGCTGCAGGTTGTAGCTTTGTCGTAAAACCATCTGAATCTACGCCGCTGTCTGCGTTTGCGGTCGCAGAGCTTGCCTATCAAGCGGGTATCCCACGCGATGTGCTGCAAGTGGTATTGGGGGAAAACTCCCGTCAGGTCGGTGCTATCTTCACTTCGCATCCGTTGATTCGCAAGTTGTCTTTCACTGGCTCTACCCAAGTTGGTAGTGTGTTGATGCAGCAAAGCGCGGCGGACATTAAACGTACCTCAATGGAGCTCGGTGGCAACGCGCCATTTATCGTATTCGATGATGCCGACATTGATGCAGCCGTGGCGGGTGCGATGGCGTCGAAGTTCCGTAACGCAGGCCAAACGTGTGTGTGTGCGAACCGTTTCTATGTACACAGCAAAGTGTATGACGAGTTTGTTGCTAAGTTTGATGCTGCGGTTCAGCAGCTCAAAGTTGGTAACGGATTGGAAGAGGGGGTCAACATTGGTCCAGTGATCAGCGAGTCAGCGAAGCAAGGCATTCAAGCGTTGATCGATGGTGCTATCGAGCAAGGCGCGAAGCCGGTTTCAGAACTTAAAAAGCTCGATGGTCTATTTATGCAGCCAGTGGTTCTCAAAGACGTTACTCACGACATGAAGATTGTTTCCGAGGAAATCTTTGGCCCTGTCGCGCCAGTGATTCGTTTTGACAGCGACGAACAGCTAGTCGAAATGGCGAACGACACCATCTATGGTCTCGCGTCGTACTTCTACAGCCAAAACATTCACCGTGTTTGGAAAATCGCAGAAGCGCTCGAATACGGCATGGTCGGCATTAACGAAGGCATGATCTCTACTGAAGTGGCTCCTTTCGGTGGTGTTAAGCAGTCCGGCATCGGACGCGAAGGAGCAAAACAAGGTATCGATGAATACATGGACGTGAAATATCTCTGCTTTGGCGGCAAATAATTAAGGACAAAACAATGACAAACCAACAACTGCACGAAAGAAGAAGCCAAGTTATCGCTCAAGGCATGGGCGCACTGTACCCACTTTACGTCGAGAAAGCAGAAAACGCTTACGTATGGGATATCGAAGGCAACAAATACATCGACTTTGCAGCGGGCATTGCGGTGACCAATACCGGGCACTCTCATAAGCGCATCAGTGAAGCGGTCAAAGCTCAGTTGGATAACTTTTCGCATACCTGTGCTATGGTTACGCCGTATGCGTCATTCGTTGAACTGGCAGAAAAGTTGACAGAACTTGCACCGGGTGAGACTAAGAAGAAAGCGATCTTTCTAACCACTGGCGCCGAGGCGGTCGAAAACGCAGTGAAAGTAGCGCGCGCTCATACTGGTCGTAGCGGCGTGATAGCGTTCAAAGGCGGCTTTCACGGTCGCACAAATATGACGATGGGGTTAACCGGTAAAGTAGCGCCGTACAAAGCAGGTTTTGGTCCTTTCCCGAATGAAATCTACCACGCGCCGTACCCAAATGCGTTCCACGGCATCAGCGTTGAGCAAAGCTTACAAGCGATCGACGATCTATTTGCTTGCGATATCGAACCTTCACGCGTTGCGGCGATCATCTTCGAGCCAGTGCAAGGTGAGGGCGGCTTCTACAAAGCACCTGAAGCGTTTGCACAAGGCTTGCGTCAGCTTTGTGATAAGCACGGTATCATGCTGATTGCCGATGAAATCCAAACAGGGTTTGCTCGTACTGGTAAAATGTTTGCCACAGAATATCTAGGCATTGAACCAGATCTAATGACAATGGCGAAAGGCATTGCTGGTGGTTTCCCAATCTCAGCGGTAGTTGGGAAAGCGGATGTGATGGACTCTGCACTGCCTGGTGGTCTAGGTGGCACTTACGCGGGCTCTCCACTTGGTTGCGTTGCTGGTCTTGAAGTGCTGAAAATCATCGAAGAAGAAGACTTGTGTGCCAAAGCGATGGGCATCGGTGAAGTGGTCAATGCTCGTATGACTAAACTGCAACAGTCAGTGCCTGCTATCGGTGAAATCCGTACTACAGGTGCGATGATGGCGATTGAATTTACTGATCCAGAATCAGGCAAACCACTGCAAGAGATGACCAAAGCGGTGATTTCTAAAGCGCAAGAAAACGGCCTTATCCTGCTTTCTTGTGGAGTAAAAGCGAATGTGATTCGTCTGTTACCTCCACTGACCATCGAACCTGACGTGCTAAATGAAGGCCTAGATAAGTTGGAAAAAGTGATTCTTGAAGTGGCGTAATTCACGCGCTTTTAAATAGCAATAACAAATCAAGGAAGCGGTTGGCATCAATCGTTTCCTTTTTGTTTTTTAGCGTATCTGCTGCCTATCTAAAAAGTATTGCTCAAGATCCAAGTTGTCACTTTTATTACGGATGACTTAACAATTGGGCTCGTTCTTACTTTCCACTTAGTCGCTACTTTGTTCTCCTCGAATGTGGTTTGGTGCTCGCATTCTAAATCCCGACATCTGAAAGCCACTTGAGTCTATAATTTTATTGAGCGTCATTCCTCACTTTTTGGACTATAAAAATGAGATAGTATTCATATCCCACTTAGGTTGCTTGTCAGATTAGCAGGACGAACTTTGATAACAAAGAATACAAGGTATGCCATTTTACTCGGCTTAGTTCCCATCGCCATATTTGTAGTGGCCTTTCATTCTATAACCAACTTTTACGTCAACTCGGTAAAAGCGTCGAAAATAGATGCTTACGTAGAATATTTAAATCAAAGGTCTGCCTATTTGGACGGAGCAATAGTGAAGCAGATTGCTCAGTTAGATTTTACTTGTAGTGATAGTGATGTAAGAACTTTACGCGACCCACGTTTTTATAACCGTTACATTCGTTTTATTGCGATGACCACAGAAGGCGGAAAAACGTGTTCCACGGTTGGTAGTGAAGTGTCTCGCCCATCTAGTAGTGAACGATTTCAGATGGATGAGAACTTTTTCGCATCACTTATTTTGCCGCAACAGAATGACCAAATAGAGTGGATGGTCATTTATGATATTGAACACGTTGAAGTCTTCTGGGTGCTTGATAACAGTTGGGTTAACGAGGTAATAAAAACGCCTTGCAAAGACTGCCTATTTGTAGAGTTTAAGTATGATGAACCAATATTTGGTGATTTAACGATAAGCCGTGGCAAAGCGAATATTGCAGGAGAAGAAAACGCACTCTCAAAAGAGTTTTTCTTTTCAGGAGAGTCTCAAGCCAACATGCTCATCAAGATATACAGCGGTGAAAAACTTAAAAATTATGCTCAGGAAAGAGTACTTTTGTGGGGCGGTCTTGTAAGTGTGCTTGCTGGTCTTGCGACTGCCTTTGCATACATATCTGGTAAAAGCTTGAGAAAATCCATTACTGGTCTAATTGAAAATGGGATTAGTAATGCAGAATTTATTCCTTACTACCAGGCGATTGTCGATAGTCGCGATGGTAAGACAGTAGGATACGAAGCTCTGATTCGATGGTCGCGGCGTGATGGAATGGTGCCACCAAATATGTTTATTGGTGCTGCAGAAGAAAGTGGCCTGATTATCCCGATGACCAATCAGCTTATTCGTAAAATCATACAAGACTTAAGTGACTTGCCCGAGCATACGTGGGTCAGCATCAATATTGTTTCCTCCCATTTAGAGTCAGGCGTATTAACGAAGTTGCTGTCGGAGTTAAATTGGCCAATCTCGAATAGAATTCATTTTGAGTTGACCGAGAGAATACCAGTAAAAGACACTGAGGCCGCGAAAAAAGAGATTTTGTATTTAACGAATAAAGGCTACAAGTTCAAAATTGACGATTTTGGTACCGGATATGGTGGCTTTTCTTACCTACAAGATTTGGGCATCCGATGTTTAAAAGTGGATAAGATGTTTATTGATCCAATAGGATCTGACGACCAAAAATTGAAAGTGCTGGACTCAATTGTGTCTGCAGCGAACAAAGCGGAATGTGAGATGATTGCAGAAGGTGTAGAGAGCCAGGCTCAAGTCGAATATCTGGCTCAGCATGCGATTTACCTTATTCAAGGTTATGTTTACGCTAAACCAGAGCCCCTGACTAACCTTGCAAGCGCTTAATAGCCATAACGTCATAACATCCCGCTTTAAAGGTGCCAGTTTCCTAGGTTAGCGCTGATTTCTGCTGGTAGGCTCACACTTGAGGATTCCTAACACTCTCATTACTCCTAGAGTGTTAGGAATTAACGTTACTTAGGAGGAGAGTGCGGCTCTTTTCGTTTTGATTGACGTAATGAGCTGAGGTAGTAATGACATTACGATCATTCCCAGCATTAAGCTGTATTGCAGAGGAGTGAACGTTTCCCCCAATAGCAGTAGGCCCGAAACAATGCCTGCGACTGGGTTTGCAATACCACCAAAGGTAAAATCTACGACCGACATCCGCTGTAATAACCATACATACATGCCATACCCTAATGCGGTGTTCAGAATAATTACCCACAGTAACCCTAGAATATTCGTCATGGATACGTCCTGAACGACTGTAACATATGGCTCTGGATTGTTTATCGCCAGCACACTTGTTGCGATAGACATAATCACGCCACCCAAAATGAGCTGCCATGTTAGCACTGTCCACCAGTGCATTTTTGTACCTAGTGACTTTGTTACGCTACTTCCTATCACGATGCACATAATGGCGGAGATCATCGCAAGTAAGCCCACGGGTTCGAGAGAAATAGAGCTAGGATCAAATAAGAACCAAGCTAAAGCAATCAAAGTTGCGCCGCTTATCGCTTGAATGCCACTAGGCTGACGTTTGTAGACCGCCCAACCAAACAGCATCGCAAAAACGGGGACCGAAACCATACCAACACCAGAGATGGCAGAAGGAAGCGTCAACGCCATGACAAAAATGAGACCAAAGAAGCAAGCGATGTTGATGGTTCCTAAAACAAGCAGCACCTTCCACTCACTTCTTTTTGGAAACGAGGGCTTTATTGCCAGCAACAAAAGACCCGCAGGCAGTGCCCTTAGAGCGCCAAGTAAAACGGGAGGCCAGTCCGGTAGAGTAAACTGAGTAACAGCGTAAGTCGTCCCCCAAAAAAAGGCAGGAATCATCGCAAGTAAAATGTCCATGTTAAATATCTTTATGTAGAGATAATTAAATGTAACGATATCGGCAAGGTGGCTTTTTGTAAAGTATCTTTATGTTAAAATAAAAAACATATGATGTTTGGAGAGAAATAATGGATGCAATTGATAGAGTGGTAGAGCAGTGGGCTAGGGAGAAGCCAGACCTCGACACTGAACCGATGGCAATAATGGGTCGACTAATGCGAATTGCAAAACACATGGAATCTAGGGTCGCCGAGCTACATAAGAAGTACGATCTGAAAATGGGTGAATTTGATGTGTTAGCGACACTGCGTCGAGCTGGTTCACCATATTGTCTTACTCCCTCAGCGTTAATAGAGTCGATGATGCTCACTTCGGGTGCGATGACTAATCGCTTAGATAAACTAGAGAAGAAAGGGTTTATTACCAGAACCCATAGTAAAGAAGACCGACGTAGCGTCACCGTTGAACTAACAGAGCAAGGCTTAACCTTAATTGACAAGCTAATTTTGGAGCATGTAGACGTTCAGCAATCGTTATTGCATGGTTTAGAAGGCAATGAAAAAGCGCAGGTTAACCAGGCGTTAAAATTGCTATTGCCACAATTTGAATGAGAACGCAGAAGGAGGTAGGGGATATGAAAAGCAAAGAACTAGAACAATACTTAAGTACCTTCATGTGTGCAGAAAGCGATTTCCCATTTGGGCCTGAAGCGGTTGTTTACAAAATCAAAGGCAAGATGTTTGCCATCATTGCAGAGAGAAACGGTCGGGAGTATGTCAGCGTAAAAGTAAAACCAGAAGATGGAGAAGTCTTAACGTCGCAGTTTACGGACATTATCCCGGGTTATCACTTAAATAAGCGTCATTGGATAACGGTTTATTTTAACGGTGATGTCGAGGATGGGTTGATTCAAGACTTGTGTGAACGCTCTTATGCTCTTGTCGTTGCCAAGCTGCCGAAAGCACAACGAGCGTTGCTTGGTGAGTAATCGGCAACGCACTGGCCTCTGTTGTTTTGTCGCTCGTTGCTCGTAGCCTTTACGGAAAAATTCGCACCTTTTTCATCCTCGGGCTATATAAGAATAAGAAGGTGGAAAAGGGGAATGATATGCGAGCATTATCTGAATGGCTAAAAGAATACGGGGAGAGTCACCAAAACCCTATCAACCAAAAGATTCACACAATCGCAGTTCCAGGTATCTACCTTTCTGTGGTTGGACTTATTTGGTCGATTCCCCAGATTTCATTATTAGGCTTCGAACTTAATTGGGTTTGGGTAGCAGTGATCCCCACTTGGGTTTTCTATTTTCGTTTGTCTCTGAGCGTATTCATGATGATGATCGGCTACACATTAGCGTGCATTGGCCTTATTTGGTCTCTAGAGGTATTGATGTTGCCCGTTCTGCATATTTCTATGCTCTTGTTTGGTGTATTGTGGATATTGCAATTTATCGGTCACAAGATTGAAGGTAAAAAACCGTCGTTTTTTGAGGATTTACAGTTTCTACTCATCGGCCCGATTTGGGTGTTCAGAAAACACTAGCGATAAGCAAAATCAGGCATCATCCGAATTACACAAGACATATAACGTTCAGAGATTATGTAGCTCTTACTACAGAATACATCTCCTTCTTATTGCCACGACAAGCATTCACTTTAGATACGCACTATGATTAAAGAGGTGCCAACGCACTTTACGCTATCGAGATGCTTAAACTTACGGCAAGTTTACTTTAGGGGGATGAATGTACGATCGACAATATAAGTATGCCTATTGGAGAGAAGAGCGTAAAAAAGGCAAATGGCACTATATATTAAAGTCCTTCTTTATGATTTGTTGTGCATTACTGCTTGGTAAAGTCATCGGTTTGTTCATTTTTGGAGAGCTGCATTCTTTAAGCGACATTTGGGAACAACTCCCTGCGGATGTTTTTATTATGATGCTCGTGGGCTTTCCAATTAGTGTCCTTGGTTGGTACCACGAAGAGTCAAAGTTTTTCCGGGCACTGCGACGCAAAGAAAAGCGGTTAAAAGGCAATCAAAACAAACCGAAATAGAGTAACCTTTGTCTGTGTTTGGATTGCCACTTACCTATCTGAACGATTCTATCCCTTCCAGTCGTTTAGCGTTTAGTTACGTGTTGCAAAAAGCCTTCTTAATGCAACAGCCCCTAGCGTTGTGGAAATTGGTACTGTAAGAAACATTAAAAAACGAAGTTGAGCATTAGCGTATAAAGGCTCGCACTGTCATCCTTTGGGGCTGATGAAAACGCGCCAGAGCTATTATTGTAGGCGTTGAACCTTTGCCATTCTGCGCTTAGGGAAACGTTGTAATCTAGGTCGTATCTCAATCCGAGTAAGAAACTGTCTCCACTTTTTTTATCCCGACTATTAAACTGCTGACCGTAAACAATATAAGGAGTCAACTTTTTTACATTATAACTTGTTGTCGCGTACCAAGATGAGGAAAGATTGCTGGTCTGTCCTTCTGCCATAATCACAATGTTATCGAGCTCGTATCTTAACCCTAGAGAAAACAGATCGATCGTGTTGTTTTTTTCTGTTTCAACTAGACGGTCAATGATTGTGGTTCCGCCACCGGGAGTGGACTGCTCAATGTTAGAGAGCGTCGTTGTTTGATCATAATCGCCGTGGAGGTAGGAAAAATTCCAACGATAGCTCTCTCCGCTTAGCGTTAAGTTCATCCCTGCAGTGTTGTTTGACTCAATTTCCAATTCAGTACGTTCATTGATGGTTACGTCACTATTGTCTTTAAACCCGACAAACGGCATGGCGGTAAGTACGACTTGCTCATTAAGGTCATGAATCCAGCGTGCAGATAGGCCGTTATAAGCCGTGATACCTAGAATGCTGTCATATACCTCATTCGGTGGGCGAGCTTGGGTAAAAGCGTGACCGACATAGTTGTACTCAGACATCAAAAACAGTGGCAGTCTTAAGCGTCCTCCTCTTATTTCTATGTTTTTATAGGTATAAGCCAAATACGCCCACTCGAGCTGAGGCGAGCTCCAATGGTCTTGCGGGCGCTTTACGACTTGTGCGGATGCCCGAAATGCCTTGTGAAAATAATCGAGCTGCATGCCGAAAGTGGTATCGCAATCGAAACAAGATTCATCGCCAATAAAGCGGTTAACTAGTAACGTAGTTGGGTTATCGGATTTTGCCCACGAAGTAGAGCCAAAACCACTTAAAGAAAGTTGTTCTGTTAGTTCAATCGTGGCTGAGCTCGGAAAGGTCGCGATACTCAGCGATAACATGGTTAAATATTTTTTCATATCAATTCTCCGAGCTAACCACACATAAAACATGAGCATTACTAGGGACGCTCGATGTTGGGGCATAACCAATTCTATTCGGCTTCTCTTGCATCCATGCTATGAGGTCATCAATGCTGGAGCGTGCAATCACTTTTGGCGGTCTAGCTTTACCTGAAAAAGACAAGCTTGCCCAATGCGCGTTCATTTGCGCTAAATTTTTGTTGAGAAGATAACGATAGAACTCAGCTCTTTCTGTTGATGTCGCAGGCCAGTCAGAGAGTTCAATTCGCTGGCCTTGTAAAAGTTGCGTCTTCCCTCTGTACAACTTTCGCGCTTTATTGACAGTGAGCGGAGAGAATTCGTCATTAAATGAGAAAACGGCGTAGCTCTCTGCAGCGAGAGCTTGGCAATTTAATGAAAGAAGGGCAATCAGAATGAACAGATAGCGTTTTATGTAACGCAAAGGAAAAGCAACGCGAGAATGATTTCTACTCATAGAATCCACCTACATTGCTTGTTCAATTTGATACAACAGTTTTTCTTTGCGCACAGGCTTTGGTACGTAGGCATCCATTCCTGAATCAAAGCAGCGTTGAATATCATCATCAACGACGCTTGCTGTTAATGCGATAATGGGCGTCTTAGCTAATCCTTTACTCGCTTCATAAGCTCTAATTTGCCTAGAAGCTTCAAACCCATCCATTATGGGCATCATGCAATCCATCAAAATAACATCAAACTTTCCATCTTTTTGGAACATTTCGACTGCAATTTGTCCGTTTTCTGCGACTTCGAATTGATAGCCTGCTTTAGATAGCAATAGAGAAGCCACTTTCTGGTTCACTCTATTATCTTCGACAAGCAAGATGCGTTCGGAGCGAATAGGCGTTACCGTTGCTTCTGGTTGCTCAGAACTTGCAGGTAGTTCATGAGTTTTATCGGGGGTGGTGTTCTCTTGGTGTGGTTCAGCAGGCGTCGTGTTGGAAACACGTAACCCAATTGCCTTATCTAACTTCTCTTTAAGCAACCCTGCTTTAAACGGTTTGGGCACATAGTCATCCATTCCAACGTCAAAGCATTTTTGTATATCGTCATCGACCACACTTGCCGTTAGAGCAATAATCGGAATTCTGAAAGCGCGTTTTTCTTTTACTTCTATTTGACGAATTATTTGGGTGGCTTCAAATCCATCCATTACGGGCATCATGCAGTCCATTAAAATTAGGCTGTATTGATTCTGTTGAAATTTCTCAACCGCTTCTTGTCCGTTTACAGCGACATCAAAGTCGAAGCCAGCTTTTGTGACGTGTAGCCCCGCGATTTTTTGATTGACCGTATTGTCATCAACGACCAAAATTTTCGGCAAAGATTTAACATGTTGCGCTGAAATGCTCTCTTGTTGTGCGTGCGAGAAATTTGCCGCACAACTTTCAAGTGCTTTAATTAAGCGCTGCCCTAGTAGTGGCTGAGTGACCAAGGCGCTGATACTGCTTCTAAAGTCGAATTGTGGGCTATGAAGGTGCTTGATGAGGCAGACACGAATGTTTCGTTTACAAAGGCTTTCTATCTCATCGATATGCATCGCCGCTGCATTTGGTGATCCTTCTACATGAATAACGATAACGCGCTCGTTATCAATCCACGTTGGCAACGCACTTAAGGTATCTACTGACTGCGTTATATTGATGTTGAAAAAACTTAACTCGTTACGCAGTTTTTGTTCTAGTTGAGTACTGCTGCATACAATCCATATGTCGTTGTGATTCAGAGCGTGATAAGCGTTAAACTCTTGCGTCACAACAGGAGCAGTTAGTTCAAAGAAGAAGCGACTGCCTTTACCTTTCTCGGATTCAAGTTGAATTTCTCCACCCATTAGCTCAACTAATTGCGTGCTAATGGCAAGCCCAAGTCCAGTTCCCCCAAATTGTCGGGTAGTAGAGTTATCCTCTTGGGCAAATGGAGCAAATATTTTCTTTTGCTGCTGGGCATCAATACCAATCCCAGAATCTTTAACGGAAAACTCGATGACCGCTTCACCATTTTTTATTTCGCGGGTGATGACCGATAGCTCTACACTGCCTTGTTCGGTAAATTTTACCGCGTTAGACATGAAGTTCATGACAACTTGGCGTATACGATGGTCATCCAACATTACGTGGTAAGGCGTGTTACGGCTAATGTTGACTTGCACATCGATGCCTTTTTCCTTTGCTTTCGGTGAAATGATAGAAGCAATGTCATAGATAGACTCTCGAACACAAGTTGAATGTGGGCTAATGAGCAACATCCCAGATTCAATTTTTGAGAAGTCTAGAACGTCATTAATTAAACTCAAAAGCAGTTGGGAGGAGGTTTCAATCGTATCGACGTAATCGCGTTGTGTGGCAGTCAGGGAAGTATCGGATAAGACTTCAGAGATACCAATAACGCCATTTAGCGGCGTGCGGATCTCGTGGGACATGTTGGCCAAAAAGCTACTTTTGGCTTTACTCGCCTTAATTGCATCATCTTTTGCTTGTTCTGCATCTTCTTTAGCTTGTGTGAGCTTTAGTCTGGACAACATCCGCTCATCACTAAGCTTTTTTACCTCTCGAGCAAACTTACTCAGCTCGTCTTTACCCTTTATTAGTTGAGCAAGAGGTGAATTTTCAGTGTTACTTTGTTCATTGCTTTCGTTACTGAGAAATTTAAGGACTAGATTCAAGTTTCCAGTAACTTTTCGCACCAATCTTAGCGTTAAACTTACGACCAACAGCGTTAAAAGGCTCATCATTGCGATAAAGGTAAAGCGGTGCTGTGTCGTCGTGTTGATTGTCTTTGATATATCATCACTCAGCTGCTGTTCCATTTTGTCGTCAACACTTTGTAATAACGATAAGCGTTTGTTGAGTGCAGATAACCCCGCATCAATCTCATCCGGGGTTAATGATTTGAGTTGAGCTGGTTGCAATAAATAGGCACGAAACTCTTGGCTTTTGATAAAGACTTCACCCGTAAACGTCTCAATGAGCAGATCTACTTGTTGTTGATTGGCATTTAGCGTCACAAAACGCTCTAGAAATAGTTGTTGGTTCTGGATTAAAGATTGGATAGAAGCCTGTGTTGTGAGGTCATACTCGTTATTTTCCTCTGAAGATCGAATCAAATATTCGCTTAATCTATGCTCTTCAGTGGACCAAAACATCAACCATTCAAGTTGCATCAAAGAAGAAAGGTGAGTGTTTGTTTCATAACTCACATTTCTAAAATAGACTTTGTCTAAGCTCATGAGGATTTCTTTGAACGTATCAGCGCGCCACTCTGCCGCATCTAACTTTTCTTCTTGATTTTGCGAAGAGAGCATCGAGAGGGTTGCTTCCTCAAAGCTTGTCAACTGGTTTAGTATCTCAGCGTTTTCACCGAATACTGGTGCAGCGGTGTCGCGTAACAATTGAGATATCTGCTGAGTTTTTAGTTGCTTATCTATTACATCAGGGTTATTCGGTAGGTGATAAAGCGAAGATACGCGGTCGATGTAGACAGAGAATAACTGTGCTTTTTGTAGTTCCTGAGCCTGGATAGAAAGGCTTTGTACATGTTTACCCGCGAGGACAAGCAACAATAAAATTGGCAGCAAAACCAACCCAAATAGCTTTTGTTTTACCGACAGGTTGTTCCAAGAAAAGATTCCTACCACGCGCATTTCCATATCCAAGAAGTTGATATGAAAAGTGTAGTTTATTTATCTCAGATGTTAGATTTTAAGAGAAAATTCATATTAATGAGGTGGGGGAAGTGTGACCGATATTGCATTACGAGTACTAACGCGCTAAGCGGCAATAGTTAACAAAACGGCGTTCTAAGCAAAGTGATTGACGCTTTGAGCGCCACTCCCTCGTTGGTATTCAAATGCAATCAATTCCTCGGCAGGTACAGGTCTACCTAAGAAAAAACCTTGTACGACGTCACAGTGGAGAGACTCCATTCGTTTGAGCTGAGTTTGAGTTTCTACGCCTTCGGCTACTACTTTCATTTTTAGGTTGTGAGCCATGGATACAATCGCGCGAACTAATGAATCGTCTTGATCGCTTTTTCGGATTTGAGCGATAAATGAACGATCAATCTTGAGCCCGTCAAAAGCCATATGTTGTAGGTAGGCAAGGGCTGAATACCCCGTACCAAAGTCATCTAGCCAAACTTCCACTCCGATACTTTGTAGTTTTTTAAGCACATATTGAGCTTTCTCTGTATCATCAATAAAAAGTGACTCTGTCACTTCAACATGAATGGTTTGAGGGGCAACATCATGTCGTCGTAAATACTTAGAAAATAATTGACTTAAATCTTGGCGATAGATTTGCCTTGGGGATAAGTTTAATGCGATGTGAAAATCAGTACCGAAATGTTCTGCCCACATTGCCCGCTGAGCAACTGCCGTCTCAATGATATGTTCTCCAAGCTCCAATATTAAATCACTTTGTTCTGCGATCGGGATAAACGATTCTGGACTGATATAACCTTTCTCGGGATGATTCCACCTAACCAATGCTTCGACCCCAATTAGGCGATAGGTTTTTAGATCAAATTGTGGTTGATACCACAGCTCGAATTGAGACAAGTCACGTACTGAACGACGCAGTTCTCGTTCTATGTATAAACGTTGTTTAATCGTTTCATCAAACGTGGAATCGTATATCGTCATAATGTCTTTACCGCGTCTTTTAGATTCCTGCGCCGCAAGAGAGGAAAGCTGTAAAAGAGACTCAGCGTTTGAACCAAATTCTGGATATACAGCAATTCCGAGGCTTGCCGTAATTTGAATATCGTTCTCTTCCAAACTAAAGGGAGAGAGTAGTTGGCGATGAATATCGTTCGCTTTTTCTCTAGCTTCATGATTGTCCGAGCACGGAAAGGCCAGTACAAATTCATCCGCACCTACTCGACTTACGATGGTAGAAAGGCGGTAAAGCGGCTTAAAATAACTCGGCAAACGGCCTTGAAGCTCTGAGGCAAGATGGCCTAGCAATTTATCCCCAATGTTATGTCCGTAGTTATCGTTAATGTGCTTAAAGTCATCCAAGTCAATAAACACAACCGCGAGTGAGGGGGATTTGTGGTCAGTTATCTGCGTTTGAATATCAATGAGTAACTTTTCTCGGTTTGGCAGGGAAGTCAGAATATCGTGGTACGCCATGAACTCAACTCGGCTGGTGTATCGGTTCACTTTGTTTGACATTTTGTTGTACGCCGAAATAAGTTCTCCCACTTCATCTTTGCTTTGTATGTCGGTGACTGGCAGCGCTTGGGTATTTGACTCTGAAAATTGATCTTTTAGTTGCTTGAGTGGCTTAGTTAACGACCGCCCCAAAGCATAAGCGATGATGCTACCGAATAGAACGGATATCCCACTGATCGTTAGCAGCAAGTTAAACATCTTCTGTTTATCGTTTGAGGTAATCGCTTGGACTTGTTCAATGTTCTGTTCTTTCTCTTCCAGTAGATGTATCAAGTTAAGCTCAAGATATACCGCCCCAAGAGTAATGTTTGATTGCTGAATCGGCGCTGCGATCTCCAACTGATGCTTGGAAAAGGAAACGAGAGTTCTGGATTCTTCTATTGCTTTCAAAATAAAAGGAGAGCGGTCATGAGGTTGGGCAAACATCCTTAGCTGAGTAGTGCCGTCGTGAAAGATTAGCCCTTCATTGTCAACAACATGTATTTTCGAGACATCTGGCTGGCTCAATGTTGCCTTAATTTGCTCATACGCTTGACTGATATTGTCTGTATAGAGTGGATCAAAAAGCTGTTTTGATAATAGCTCTGCATAAACCAACCCTTTTTGCTTAACGTAAGATTCTGTTTTTTCTTGAGAGTTGTTCGTGATTTGTTGAGTTAAGCTATTTGAATACGCATCGTAACCGTGCATGTATAACGCAAGGTTTATCACCACAACAAACAAGACAACGAACATTGTCGAGCAAATGTATTTGGTTTCGAGTGAGAGCTTTTTAAACATCAATCCACCTTCGGTAACAAGTGAACTGACTTGCGCACTGTACTTAAGGAGGCTCGCATTTCTGGAGTAAGCGCGCTGAATTTTTTGGTGTTCTGAAACTTTTTAAGTGCGAGAGAGCCTTCGTGAGTTGTATCCATATCAAGCAGTATTGACGTGATTTTACGCTGTTGCTCTAGGCTCATGCTTGGAGAAGCGAGAATTAAATCCCTGGGTATTTCAACAGAACGAGAAAAAATCGCTAGTTTGTCTTTCATGTTCTCTGGCAAATCTTTGGGATTGTTCCAGTTGAAGTTACTGAATGCTCCTGCTGCAACTCTCTGTTTATATACCCATACAGATAGGTTGATTTCATTTGACTGAGCGAGTTGCTCATCAAGGAATAAATAACCAATGCTGTCTTTGGCCGGTTTGTCATCAGGAGAGGGAAGGTATTGCAGTTTTTCTCCGTGATTCAGCAATGTAATCGCAGGTAGGTAATAGCTGCTGGTAGACGTGCGCTTTTCGAAAACAAGCGTTTTTCCGCGCAGGTCAGAAAATGACTCAATGCCACTCTCTTTATTAGTAAAGAACACCGTATGATATTTTTGCAGGCCTTTTTTCCATCGTATAGCAAGGATTTGGCTATTAGACTCCTTTTCTAAGGTCATCGCATTAAAGGGGGTCGCCGTTGCAATTTGAACGGTGCCATTTTCAAGCGCAACCGCGAGCTGACGATAATTTTTAAATACCTTTACCGCCCCTTTTGCGTAACCATATTCAGCCATATTTTCAGTTACATACTGAGTAAGGGGCGTCGCTTTTTTGATTTTGCTTTGGGCTTTATTGGACACAATGCCAAACGTGAATGTTTTCTCAATATTTTCTTGTGCACTGACGACAAAAGGTGAACTCAGCAAAGTGAGTAATAACAGAGTGCAGGCAGGTTTCATCCGGCTTCAACTTCCTTCTGGTGCATGTCAGTAATATTTAGCATTTATCAATATGCCGAAATCAATCTTAAAAACAGTATGATGTACAAATTTCGTTGTGTGCGCACTTTTTATAATGTGACTTGGTCACTTATTCCGTTCAAATAGTACCGAATTTGACGTTTATGTACAGGATGAATGTATCACCGTGAGTCTGAATTCACTGGATTCTTGGTCAAGCGCTGTATTGGCTGTGAGCTAATGCGCCTTATGTATCGCTATTTTGTACTAAGAAAATTTTTCCAATTGTTTTTGATACTTTTTCTCGAGAGCTTCATTGCCTGCTGCACGTTCAAGTTGAATCATGAGTTGCAAAGAGGGCTTCTTCACGCCATACATTTGATTGAATCTCATTAATCGAATTCTAGCTTCAGTATAATCACCGCTATCAATTTCTATTTTAGCGAGTTGCAAAATCGATTTTGGTCTATGGGGATCATGATCGATAGCTCTAGTAAAGTAGTATCTCGCTTTGTCTTTATCTTGTGATTTTAGAGCACAAAAAGCTGCATTCTCATAGCTTGCTGGAATAAGGTAGTAATAAGGCTGCTCAATGGCTCGATTAAACATCTGATCGGCTTTTTCGAAGTCACCTCGCTTGCAAAGAAAAGTACCGTAGTTATTGAGCACATTTCCGTTTTTAGTGTGTTGGCGTAGAGAGCGTTTATACATCTGTTCGGCTTTAATATCTTCACCAACCGTTTCGTAGTAGTGAGCCATAGATAATTGCGCACGATAGTATTGAGGTGCGTGGTTTAAGGCTTGTTGTAAGTTATCATGCGCGCGAATCATGTTACCGCCGTCTAAATAACCTAAGCCAAGTGCGATACGTGATTCTGCCATTGCCACAGGATCGGCTTTAACGACAGGGCTTCCATCTTCTTTCACCGTCACGCAACCCACGAGTGCAAACTGAGACAATAATATTAGTGCACCGAGCTTTGCTGTTTTCATTCTTTATCCCTACATCCCTGAATCTTTCTGCATGATATGAATTACTTAGCAAAAGCCTATTGAGGAAAAAACACTATGCGATCAGGTTTGCAAACTGTTATGAAAAAGCCGCCATATGGCGGCTTGGTTCACATATTACATTTCGGTAATGATGAGTGCTTTGTTTGCTTATTTTGAAGCTAATCGTCTTTAGTGAAAGCATCTTCACTGAAGTGATCGAGGTCGTACGGTGTTTGCTGATAAACACAGTAGTTCAGCCAGTTTAAAAAGAGGAGGTGTCCATGGCTTCTCCAGCTTGCAATTGGTGGGTTATCTGGGTTGTTGTTTGGGTAATAGTTGACAGGAATAGCGGGCTCCATACCTTCGCTTAAATCTCGGATATATTCATTATGTAAAGTGTGAGAATCATACTCAGGGTGTCCTGTGACAAAGACATTTCGTTTGTCTTTTGTGGTGGCCAAGTACACACCTGCGACATCCGATGTCGCTAAAATGTCTAAGTCAGTATGCTCTTCTAGAAAGTGAGGCGAAAAATCTGCGTAACGCGAGTGAGGAGCCAAAAACGTGTCATCAAATCCGCGTAAGATAGGGTGAAACTGATGATGGATTTGATGATGATACACGCCTGAAAGTTTTTCTTTACGCGTTTTTTTAGGTAGATCGTAGAGTAGCTTTAACCCTGCTTGCGCAGCCCAGCAAACATAAAGAGTGGATGTCACATGATCTTTTGCCCACTCCATGATGGTTTTGAGATGATCCCAATAAATGACATCTTCAAATTGCACCAAACCTAATGGAGCCCCAGTAATGATCATGCCATCGAAGTTTTTATCTCGCACCATTTCAAATTGGCGATAAAACGTGTCTAAATGTTCAGTTGGCGTATTTTTACTCGGGCGGTTATCAATGCGCAGTAATTCGACGTTAACCTGTAGTGGGCTGTTTGAGAGTAGACGCAGAAACTGAGTTTCAGTCTCTATTTTTTTTGGCATCAGATTAAGGATCAGCACTCTTAAAGGACGTATTTCCTGACTCGCTGCACGCGTTTCACTCATCACGAAGATGTTTTCTGTCCTTAATACATCGGTAGCTGGTAATTGATCTGGAATTCTAATTGGCACGACTTTCTCTCCCTAAGTATAGTCAATCTAGACGTCTATACTTCTAAAGCTAACTTAATTAAGTTTAGATGTCGATACGAAATCCGACTTTTCAATCTACGCTTTACATTATGGTAAACCGTACTCGGGGTTGTCACACAATTGTGACTAAAGCAGAGTTTCTGATGAGATAGGTTTGAAACGCAGTGTGTACTATTTGCTGGTAATTATGCGATCACGTTAATATGTGAAGGTGACTTCGTAGTAAGGAAGTCTCAAATTAATGAGCCATACTAAAAACAATCAGCTCACCATTTTGCATTAATGTGCATATTTGGAAACATCGTCAGTGGAGGACATTATGTTCGGTATTTTCAAGAGAAAGACAAAGATTCAGGGCATCGCTCAAGAAGTTCCTTGCGTGCTACTGCATTCGTTTGGTGATAAAGACATTTATACGCCGGAAGAGATTGATCAAGCTCTTCAAAAGCTGGGTTATGATAAGAGCAAGGATATCAGTCATTATCAGTATGCGTATGGAATGTTTGCCGATGAAGCCTCTTACGAGCTCCTAGAACTAACGGATGAGCTAGGTAATTATGGTCATTTCCAACGTGAAGTAGGTAAGATGCTACTCAATACACCTGAGCCGATTGATATGCATATCTACTTTGAAATTTCTCGTCAGCACCAAAACGTCAGCCTTTCTCCTGGTCATCAAAAAGTAAGCGAAAGTGATGGTGTGTAAACATCGTTAGTGGTATTCCATCGTGAGATGAGTTGGGTATAATGCGCGGCCTAATTATCCGGACATGTTGTCGGTTACATTTCTGTTGAGCGTTAATGCCTTATGTTCAAAATGCTTGTCTCTATGCCACCAATGTTGGCGCTGTCGATAGCGATTGTATGTGAAGTGATTGCCACTTCTTATATTCCCAAAACAGAGCAATTTACGAAAGTAATGCCGAGCACAGTCGTTTTGATTGGTTACGGCATCGCTTTCTTCTTGCTTTCCGTCACAGTGCAAACAATGCCTGTCGGGGTTGTTTATGCCATATGGAGTGGTGCTGGGATCGTTTTGGTTGCGACGGTTGGTTACTTTGTTTACGGACAGCGTCTAGACTTACCAGCCCTAGTTGGTATTGGGTTTATCATCGCTGGTGTGTTGATCGTAAATTTATTATCCAAAACAGTAGGGCACGAATAACGCCACTCTACTTGTTAAGTGAATAAGAAGCCGCAGCGAGAAATTGCTGCGGCTTTTTAGTGCAAATTCAATCGCTAATGGCGAGTATTGATATGACGTCTTATTGTTGTATTCATAACGGTCGCATTATGTGATTGAAAAATAGACATTATTTAGCGCATTGAAAATACAAAGTTATGTTTCTTCAAACTTTAGGAAAGGGCAGTAGATAAATCACTCCGATAGATGTTAACGTGGCGACTCATCTTTACTGCTTTTTCATTCCCTACATATTTCTGCAAAGTTCTTATTGTGTAGTGTGTCGAAGAACCATAGAATCCGCGCGCTTTAATTTATGTTATTAGCGTTATCAATGATAAAAGTGCAGTCCATTATCATTGTTTTTATCACTTATAGATGGGCACATCTGACAATACTTACATGAACAAATACAAAAAGCCTGCATTCAAGGCCGAATTTCTTTTGCCTCGTTACTGGGGAACGTTAATTATCATTAGCGTGATGTACTTACTTAGCCTCCTTCCTTTTAAAGTTCAACTAGCTTTGGGACGCAACATTGGTCGTTTAGCTATGCGAATCATGAGAAAACGTCAAGTTACGATCAGACGCAATCTTGAGCTTTGCTTCCCTCATATGGGAAAATGCCAACGCGAAGCAATTCTAAAAGACAACATCGACAATACTGGCATCGCACTTTTTGAGACCGCAATGGCATGGTTTTGGTCAGATAAACGGGTAAACAAACACGTCACGATAAAAGGCATGGAGCATCTAGAGGCTTTAGAGAAGTCAGGCAAAGGTGCATTAATGTTGGCCGTACACTCAATGAATCTAGAGTTAGGTGCTCGAGCTTTTGGCATTAAAAAGTCTGGAACCGGTGTTTATCGCCCAAACAATAATCCGTGTTTTGATTATTTTCAGTATAAAGGACGCTCTCGCTCTAATCGTACACTGATTGATCGTAAAAACGTCAAAGCCATGCTTGAAGCACTTAAAACGGGTGAGCGAGTTTGGTATGCACCGGACCACGATTATGGTAACCGACGCTCGACATTTGCACCGTTATTTGCCGTTAAAAATGCTTGTACTACGACAGGTACAAGTTTGTTGGTTGATTCTACAGATTGCGCCATTGTGCCTTTTACGATGGTAAGAGGAAAAGACGGACACTATACCCTAACCATTAGTGCGCCCGTCGAAGGTTTCCCGAAAGAGGATCATCAACGCGCCGCCGCATTCGTGAATCAAATAGTTGAAACATCAATCATGGCAAGTCCGAGCCAGTACATGTGGCTTCATCGTCGGTTTAAAACTAGACCAGAGGGTGAGGACTGTTTGTACAAGCCTAGGCTCATCCCTAGCTTGGCATAGCATGTAGAGACTAAAAAAGCCCAAGGAACATACGAACCTTGGGCTTTTACTTTCTATTCGTTTCGCTTTATAAGTAGCGATCTTTTAGGTGAGCTTGAAAGTGTTTAGCATTCAGTGTTTCACCCGAGGCTTGTTTTACCAACTCATCAGTGGTGAATAAGCTACCTTTACTCCAGATGTTTTCTGAGAGCCAATTGAATATCGGAGCTAAGTCGCCAGAACGAATAACCGCATCTACATCGACGGTTTGTTTCATTGCTGCCATAAATTGTGCAGCGTACATCGCACCGAGCGTGTAGGACGGGAAATAGCCAAAACTTCCATCTGTCCAATGGATATCTTGCATACAGCCATTTTTGAAGTTTCCTTCGGTTGATAGCCCCAAGTACGCTTTCATCTTTTCGTTCCAGAGTTCTGGTACATCTGTATGTTTGATTACGCCGTTCATGAGATCTCGCTCAATTTCATATCGAAGAATAACGTGAGCAGGATATGTGAGTTCGTCAGCATCTACGCGAATAAAGCCTTTTTCTACGCGAGTGTAAATTTTGGCTAAATTGTCTTTTTCGAATTCACTACCAGAAAAATGGTTAGAAGCCAGTCGAGCGAGGTGATCGATAAACGCGCTGCTTCGTCCTATTTGCATTTCAAAGAAGAGTGATTGTGATTCATGAATACCCATAGAGCGAGCTTCTCCCGCGGGTGTTCCTGATAAATCTTTTGGTAGCCCTTGCTCGTATCGAGCATGGCCAGTTTCGTGGACAATCCCCATCAATGATTGGACAAACTCGTTTTCATTATAACGTGTCGTAATACGTACATCTGTCGGTACACCGCCACAAAATGGGTGGGTACTCTCATCAAGTCGACCGTGTTCAAAATCGAATTGAAGTAGCTTCATGACTTCCAAACCGAGCGCTTTTTGCTTTTCCGCAGGGTAGTGTGCAGTTGGCAATAAGATGTTGTCTGATTGTTGTTTTTCAAGCGCTTCATCGATCAAAGTAGGAAGCCAGGTTTTCACGTCAGCAAAAAGAATGTCTAACGACGCAGACGTTGTGCCAGGTTCATAAACATCGAGCATGGCATCATAAGGAGTCGTGCCATTTGCTTCGGCTCTAATTTGCGCTTCTTCCTGCGATAGCTTTACTACTTCAGCCCAGTTCTTTTCAAAACCAGCCCAGTCATTTTCTCCACGTTGTGTACGCCATGCATGTTCACATTTGGAGCCAGCAAGAGATTGAGCTTGAACTAATGATTCTGGTAGTAAGTTAGCTTGCTGCCACCCACGCTTCATTTCTCTTAGGATAGATTTTTCTTTTGTAGACAGCGTGTCTTCTTCTGCCTGAGCGAAAAGCTCTCCCAAGTGCGGTTGAGTCATTAAAGAATGGATATGTACATCAAGCTCTGCCGTGGCATTCGAGCGTGCTTCAGCGCCACCAGGTGGCATGACCGCTGCTTGATCCCAATCTATGATGGCAGATAGATGCTCAAAATTTGCCACTTTTTTGGAATGTTCAACGAGTTTTGTAAATGCGTTCATGTGACTACTCTTATTCTTTTGTTCTTTCCCTAAACACCCGATAACGGGTCCTTCATATGGTGTTGCACTAAGCAACCTGCGTTAATTTACTAATAATTAACAATTAACTCCAACCCATTGTCCATAAACTCACCCAGTTGTATAGCTCTCTTAAAAAAGAAGCTTGCGAATCTTGTGGATTGGCGGTATTGATGAAGGATTGACAATTAATTATCACGATAATATGGATATTTTGAATTTCGAGGCATTTATTATTGCCATTACGATTTTAACGTTAACGCCAGGTTTAGATACTGCACTTGTTATCCGTAACACTAGCCGCTCGGGCCTAAAAGATGGATGTACAACCAGTCTAGGGATTTGCTTTGGCTTATTCGTACATGCTTTTTTTTCTGCGGTTGGTATCTCGGCGATTCTTGCGCAATCAGCAGAGTTGTTCCAAATCGTAAAAATGATTGGCGCAGCTTATCTTATCTGGCTTGGTTTGAGCAGTTTAAAAGCGCTAATGTCGTCGAAAGATGGATTGACCGTGACCGAGCAGATTCACGAAGTGTTTAATGGTAAGCGCTCTTTTAGAGAGGGCTTTCTTTCTAACGTCTTGAACCCGAAAACGGCGGTCTTCTATTTGGCTTTCTTGCCACAGTTTGTGAATCCAGAAGGTTCACCCTTGCTTCAATCAATGATGATGGCATCTGTACACTTTGCTATTGCGATGGTTTGGCAGTGTGGTTTAGCTGGCGCGCTTAACTCGGCTAAAAATCTACTAAAGAATGCAAGCTTTATGAAGTGGATGGAAGGCGCGACGGGCGCAGTATTAGTCGCACTTGGTGTGAAGTTATTGATTGAAAAACCCGTTTAATGCGTAATATTTATCGATTGTTGGTACTACTCGCTGTATTTATTGTGGGGATAGGTGCCGCTGTTGCTTGGCATACGTGGCCACAAGTACAGTTTGCGCAACGCGGCATGATCTGGTCTTGGCACTGGGGCTACTTCGAGCCTTTTGCTAATGGAATACAACAAACGCGAACTCAAGATACTAAACAGTTATTGCTCAGGCGTGTGTATTTGCATGACGCTATTGTCGTTTTTGTTTCGACAACTATGGACAATAAATTTGAGGTCGACGTTGTAAAAGAGCAAACCTGTGAACCTAAAACGACGACTTGGGCTTCGGTCTCTGTCAATCATCAACGTGTCAGGCATGTACCTATGGTGTGCGATGCGTTTGGGCAAGGCTACTTTTATCGCTACATCGGGAAACATCTGGAATCGATTGAGGTTGGTGTCGGCGACTCGTTTGTAACAGAAGCATTTTTAGACTGGCCGCTATCAGAGTTGAAAGCGGATCAATTCAAGCAAAAAAATGCGAAGTTTTTTGAAGAACGTGGAGAAAACGTTGAGCATCAATGGTTGAGGGATTAACCATTTAACCGAAGATAAATAAAGCCCGCTAAATAATAGCGGGCTTTATGTTTTTACCATTTCTAATGTGCTTTGCTCTCCGTTACTGGTAGTTTGTGACCGAACAGCTGTCGTTTCACTAAGCTTTCACTGCTTCAACTTCACCTGATTGCGATGTTGAGCTAAAGAACAGTTTGGTTTCTGCCAGTACGACGTGACGCAGTGCGATCAAACCAATCAGGTTAGGAATTGCCATCAGACCGTTTACGATATCAGCCAGTAGCCAAATCATATCGAGGTGAAGGAATGCACCAGATGCCACCAAGCCAACGAAAATCAGTTTGTATGGAAGCACAGCTTTAGTTCCGAACAGGAACACAACGCAACGCTCACCGTAGTAGTTCCAACCAAGAATGGTGGTAAAAGCGAAGAACATCAAACCGATTGAGACGAGCATAGGGCCAAATGTATCTGCATTTAAACCCACCGCAAAAGCATGAGTCGTCATCGCGGCACCTGCTAGGTCACTTTGCCATGCACCGGTCAGGATTAGAGCAAGGCCTGTCATGGTACAAATAATGATGGTATCGAAAAAGGTACCCGTCATTGAAATTAGGCCTTGTTTAACACAAGAGTCTGTCTTCGCTGCTGCTGCTGCCATAGGCGCGCTACCCAAACCTGATTCATTTGAGAACACACCGCGAGCGATACCTGATTGGATTGCCAACATGATGCTTGCACCTAGAAAACCACCAGTCGCTGCTGTTGATGTAAAGGCTGAAACCAGCACTAATTCAACGGCATTGAACAATTGGTCTGCATTCATGATGATCACGCTTAAACACGCCAACACATAAAATACAGCCATGGTAGGAACCACTTTTCCTGCAACGTTAGCAATGGATTTGATGCCACCCAAAGTTACGAAAGCAACCAAAAGAGTTAGTACAAAGGCAGATAGCTCACGGTTAACACCAAGAGATATCTCACTTGCATCCAGAATCGCGTTTACTTGTGGAAACGTACCGATACCAAAACAAGCAACACCCAAAGCAAACACTGCAAACATGATCGCGAGAGCTTTTGAGCCAACACCGTATTGCAAGTAATACATTGGGCCACCAATCATTTGGCCTTTATCATCGACTCTTCGATACTTAACCGCCAACAAACATTCGGCGTATTTAGTCGCCATTCCGAAAAGGGCAGCGAGCCACATCCAGAATAGAGCGCCTGGTCCACCGAGTTTGATTGCTGTGGCAACACCAACAATGTTACCAGTACCAATTGTTGCTGAGAGTGCAGTACAAAGAGCTGCAAAGCTAGAAACGTCACCTTGAGTATTAGATGACTTATCTTTACTGAATACCATCGCTAGCGCTGTTGGGAGGTGTTTAAACTGGATCAAGCCAAGGCTAAAAGTGAAGTAAACACCTGTACCCACTAGCAAAATAAGCAGCGGTGGACCCCAGACAAAATTATCGATGGTTTGTAGTAAAGATTGTAGGTTGTTCATGATTTCCCCTTAATAAAACAACTAATAAGGAGAAGAGGGAAAGGACGAGATCAACGATCTCTAAAAGAACTAAGCTATTGGTTGTAGGCGGGAAGGCCAAGCAAAATAGTTAGGTTGTAACTTTCCACTCCTCTGTCCTTTTGCCTGAGAGTTTCACCTTGCGTGAGTGCAAGACTTGCTCCTTCGGCGACCGATTTAACGGTTCTCTCCAGAGGTTCCTCCAACTACAGTCCCCGCTACCTAGGTAGCACCTGAAATAGTTAATTCTTCGGCGAGTTATGCTAATCAAATGTTAAAATTTGATTAATAACCACTCTCCTGCAGTCTTCATCGGAACAATTACTCAATTAAATGAGTAAAGGTTAGTTAATGATGCTGGTCATCATTAACGTGTGAACTTTATCATGTTTTTGGTCCATTTCAACACCCTATGTCAATTTATTCTTAATGAAATAACCTCATCAATTTTCATGAAGGTATGTTTGCCAATCTTTTTGTGCGAGTCACGGCATAAATAAAATTTATTGGGTTAGGGAATGGAACCCAAAAACACTTCAGAACGATAAATGTGTTTCGATTGTTACGACATAAGTTATTCAATTAAGGACACAAAATTGATTAAAATCGGAGCACTTATTTTAAAATCTACGCTAAGTTGACCTTATGGTACGTATAAATGGGTTACAATGAACCTTTGTGAAACAGTCTACGGACCTAGGCAGTTTTTCATGAGTGGACAAGGAGGCGGTATGACCAGATTATTAGCCATTGCGGTGTTGATTGCAGTAGCATTTGTGCTGTTTCGTTATCGAACCAATGAAAAAGTCCAAAAAGCGACCGTTATAACATTAATTGGCGCATTTCTGATTTATACAGCATCAATTATGTTTGCGGAATTGATCCGCTAGCAAAGTAAAAGAGTCCTTGGAGTAGTATACGGTGAGTTCTCAGAACAAAATGGAAGAGCAAGACGACGTAGTTGTCATTGAAGAGCGTGACAAACGTACGCATATCTATATCGCAATCGCTGCGGTGTTAGGCTTGGCATTTGGTGGCCTTGTTGGATCGGTTGTCACTGCGAACAAGTGGGAATCGACTTACCACGTATTAGAAGAAAAGTATCAAGCACTAACGCAAGATAAAACCCAGTTGGCATCTCAAGTAAAAGTGCGTGAAGAGGCGCTTGACCAAGAGATACAAAACCAAGTTAGTGAGTTACTCGCCGCGAAAGATGAAGCTCATCAGAAAGCACTTAAGAAGTTGCAAAAGCAATTGACTGAGGTCGAGAAGGTTAACTTGTCACTAGAGTCTCAATTGAAGCAGCAGGCAGATAAGATCAACACGACGAAGTCAGAAAATGAGAAGTTGAGTCGTCAAGCGGATATGCAAGCGACTATGTTTGAGCGGTCCCGCGAAGTATTCCAGAAAGAGCTAAAAATTTCGCAAGAATTAGAGTCTCTCGAGAAAGAACGGTCGAAATTATTACCTAAGATTGAGAAACTCAAGAAAGAGTGTGACGTATTTTTAGAAGGCAAATCTTGGGACGTGAAGTCGGACGCTTGTGATAAACATGATGAAGCTAATTCACGACTAAGTCAGGTCGATCAAATGATTGAAGTCTATAAAATGGACCTCAAACAAATCAAAGCAATAACGGAAGATATCGGCCTTTAAGTCTTTTGTATCCGATTTTTGAAAAGCAAAAGGAGCTCTTTAAGAGCTCCTTTTTCGTTGTTAGCTATGACTTTTAGCCTATCGCGTATATTAGATTCGTGAGGCGTCATAGCCTGAGGCGAGCAGGAGTTCTCGTTCGTGTTTAATCAGCTGAGCTCGATCTTCAATTAGTTCATTGAGTGCTTGAGATGGCTTACCTGCTAATGCTTTGAACGAAGCAAAAGATTCCGCGGTGTCGATTTTATCAATCATCTGACTGATGACATTACGAGCCTCACACGGGTTACTCGTCGTTGTAAAGTATTCTACTTGCTTTGCTGCCGATTTCATCTCAGTTAATAGCTCAAGCGGGCTACTTTCTTTGGCTACTGCCATGTAGTTATCCAGCACGCGCTTTGCATAAAGCAGTTCTTTGAGGGGGATATCTCTTCCGCTCTCGATTAGGGATTCGCTAAGGATCATACTTGAGCTCATGGGCATTCCTTCTTATTACTACGCCGCTTTTGATGTTTCCTTGAGTCTAATTTATTGAAGTCACATTGGGAATGGGTAAAAAGCATTTTTAACGCATTTTTATTCATTTATGAAAACGCGAATGCGATGCTTATCTGGATCGATAGCCATAAAATTTAACCCATACACTGATGTCGCTGGTGGTTGAACAAACTCAACACCTAGGTCTTTCCAGCGTTTGTAAATGCGCTCTAACATATGACTATTGGGCACTGATAAAGACAACTCGGTACCACCACCTCGAATGCCGCTGTAGGGTGAAAGATTATCTCTTTGCTTGAGTGTCAACGTTAAGCCTTCGGTCAGTGGAATAGCGGCGAAGGTTGGAGACAACTGCGTGACTTTGCGTTCGAACAGTTTCGAATAAAAAACTTGGCTTATGTGGATGTCCTCAACGTAGAGAACGAATGAATTGATAGTCAGCATGGTTTGTTCCTTAATCAATTAGAAATAGTAGGGGCAATCTAACGTAAAGGAACGACAGGAGTTGTCAGTAGAACATTCCCGAGGTGAGTGACAGAATAAGAAAAAGGAGCCGTTTAGCTCCTTTTTATCAGCGGAATCATTGGTATTAATGAGTGTGTTTGGAAGAATACCAGTTGTTTTGATACGCTTTAGATGCAAATAATGCGTTTGCTTTTGCACGCTCGATAATAGACTCGTCCACCTCTAGCGGCTTCATGGTTTGGTCTTTAAAGTCGTACGCCAGGGTCGATATCTTTTCACCAGGGGAAAGCACAACGAGATTGTCGCGCGTTAAATAACCAAAGTTTTTGTCGTATTGCATCATTGCGCGTTCATCTTCGCGAGCCAGTGGCTTCGTTAAATCACGACCAATCATCGGTGTTTTAGCATCTACCCCAATCAGAGATAACAGTGTAGGCGGCATGTCTATGTTGTTTGCTATGCGGTCATCTTTACGTGGTTGAATGCCTTTACCAAGGATCAGTGCTGGAATGTGAAAGTGCTTAACCGGAACAAGGTTAGCGCCAGAAACACGTGCATCATGATCTGCAATTACAATGAAAATGGTATCATCCCAATAAGATGACTTTTTCGCCTTTTCAAAGAAAGTGCCCAAAGCGTAATCGGAATATTTAACGGCGTTGTTACGCGTCATATGTTCTGAATCGTATGGCTCAATTTTGCCTTTCGGATACTCATAAGGGCTATGATTACTTGACGTAAAAACTAAGCTAAAGAAAGGTTTGTCGCTTTTTGAAAGGCGTTCAAACTCTTCGTTTGCTTTGTTATATAGATCTTCATCACTAACACCCCAAGAGCCAACAAAGCTTGGGTTGTTATAATCGTCTTCTTCTACTATTTGATCAAAACCGTTACCGAAGAAGAAAGTTTTCATGTTGTCAAAGTTGGCTTCACCGCCGTAAATAAATTGCGTGTGATAGCCTTGAGCTTTCAGTAAGTCCGCGATGGTAAAGAAACCCGTTTGGCTTTTACTCAGCTTCACTACCGCGCGAGACGGAGATGGAGGAAAGCCCGTGGTTACGGCTTCAATTCCACGAACAGAACGAGTACCAGTGGCGTACATTTGTGTGAACTGCCAACCTTCCTTCATGAGTTCGTCAAGGTTTGGTGTTAGAGGCAAACCGCCCAAAGCACCGACAAATTGGGCGCCTAAGCTTTCTTGTAGCAAAATCACTAAGTTTTTATGTTTACCCTGGTAAGTCGCGGGGTTACTGTTCATGGTTGGGAGTAATGAAGGGGTGAAGTCGGACTTTGTTGATGAAGTGCGAACTAATTCCAACATCTTTTGAGTGTCCATTTTTCCGTAGAACTGCTCAGCACTCTTTTCTGACTTCATGCTATTAACCGCAAACAACAATGAGTAAGATGAGTTCAGTGCTAAGTCGTTAAGCAGTGGATCGTTAGAAAAGGCGACCATAGCAGGATTTAGCGGGCGGTGACCTAAAGATGAGCGAGCACCTGCAACCCCAAAAAGAACAACGAAAAGTGCCAATAGTGGTCGCCATTTCCAGTTGACCTGCTGCGCCTTATCGGTCAGTTTCTTACTCCACTTCCAACCTAAAGTGATGGTTAAAACTGTACCTAACGCACCAATAAACAGTTCTAATTTGTAGCCAGTCCAGAGCATACTCAAGACTTCTTTTGGGTAGATTAAGTATTCCACAAACAGACGGTTTGGACGTAGGTCGTATTCCTGAATGAATGGCGCTGTTGCTAGCTCCATGTATACAAGCACCCAAAGCCCTAAAACCATCCATATGCGTAATATTCGCTTCCAACACTCTCCCATCTTACCGGTTAATGGCATGAAGGTTGAAAACAGTGCTGGAAGAATAAACAACCAGCAAAGCGTTGCAATATCTACGCGCAAACCTTGGCCTAGGATGTAAATTAAGTCGTTTAGAGAGTCAATACGGTCAATCTGCCAAAAGGCTAGCAAAACTCTTGAAATAGACAGAAATAGAAGCGAAAACAAAGAAAAGGCAGCAATTGGCTGCAAAGGCCCCCACACAGAGCTCTTTGATAAGTTTTTCATATTTATTCGAATAGTTTAATTGTTATGTTGTGTTGTTTTTAGCAAAGCAAGCGTGAAATAAACGTGAATTATAATGTGGGTTTATGGTCGAGTAGTGTAAGTGTTGGTATGTCTATGTAAGGGGGAGGGGCGTTTGTGTAAAAAAAGAGCCAGTTGATAACACCAACTGGCTCTAGAGGTTGATAAAGGCATGATTACATTGCGGCTTTCTTCGCTTCTTCGACCCATGCGTCGAACTTTTTCTGGTTCGCTTTGATCCAGCCATTTACATGAGACTCGATGTCCGCTGAGCTGTTCTTACCTTGGCTCATCATCATATTCTGCGCACTAACATCATTGATATTTAGTTTGATGATTTCAAATAGCTTCGCAGCAGCAGGGTTTTTTTCCGTAAACTCTTTATTGGCAACGATGCGCATAGAGTTCATCTCGAAGCCGTAGTTCTTACCGTTCTCTAGTGTCGTATCAATGTCTTTACGCTCACCAGGAAGTGAAGAGAATGGCACTTCTAACCACACAACATCTTTCCCCGGAACTAAAACGCCACTTACCCAGTACGGTGTCCAAGTGTAGTAAAGAATCGGATCGCCTTTTTTGTAACGTGAGATCGTATCAGCGATAATCGCCGCGTAGTTACCTTGGTTGTGTGTTACTGTGTCACGAAGTTTGAAAGCATCCAACTGATGCTCAACAACCATTTCACAACCCCAACCTGGGTTACAACCAGTTAAGTCCGCTTTGCCATCGCCGTTTGCATCGAATAGCTTCGCCAATTTTGGATCTTTTAACTGACCAATGTTAGTGATGTTATATTTTTCCGCGGTTTTCTTATCGATCAAATAACCTTGCGCAGCACCACTTACGTATTGGCCTTTACGGAAGAACTTATCATCACCGCCAGACATCGTGTACTTATCGGCGTGAAGAGGGAACCAACCAACCGCTAAGAAAGTAGCATCACCTTTAGCAATAGAGGTGTAGCCTACGTTGTAGTCCACTTCTTTGGTCGGTTTAACATCGTAACCAAGCTCTTCAAGTGCGCGGTTTACGATCAACGTTTGAAATGTTTCTTCTGCAACGGTTGATTGAACAGGCTGAACAGTGACACCTTCACCCGGTAGTTCACTTGCCACACCATAAGTTGAAAATGCGATAGTACTTAGAGCTCCAACAGAGAGCGCTTTCTTCCATGAATTATTCATTGATGTTTCTCCTAAGTTTTAGATCGTCTTGGTTCGTCTTTGTTTTCAGTTTTAATAGGTATGAAACAGGACCTGTGTGATACCAGCGAAGTTTAGTGTTGCCCGCATTAACCCCTAACACCTGGGTGATACGGTCTAACAAAATCGCAAGAATAACGATGCCTAAGCCACCAACGGCAGCAAGACCCATATCAAGTCGGCCAATACCACGAAGTACCATTTGGCCTAAGCCGCCAACAGCAATCATTGAAGCAATCACTACCATAGAAAGTGACAGCATTAAGGTTTGGTTTACACCTGCCATGATGGTTGGTAACGCCAACGGTAACTGGATGCGATAAAGCATCTGTTTTTTGTTTGCCCCGAAAGAGTGGCCAGCTTCGATAAGCTCTTCAGGTACTTGCTGAATACCCAAAATAGTCAGGCGCACAACGGGAGGCAGGGCGAAAATGATCGTTACTACTACGCCAGGAACGTTACCAATACCAAACAACATAACAATTGGCACAAGGTAAACGAACGCGGGAGTCGTTTGCATTGCATCTAATATTGGCCTAACAAATTTGGCAGCGGTTTGGCTCCTTGCCAACCATATCCCCATTGGTAGCCCTATAAGCAAACAGAAGAAAACGGCGGTTAACACCAGTGCTAGCGTTGTCATCGCTTGTGACCACGCACCAATTAGGCCGATGAAAACAAGGGATACAAGAGTAGAAAAACCAAGTTTTACATTGGAAAACTGCCACGCTAGCAAAAATAAAATGAGTACCATTATAGGCGCAGGTGTAGACACCAAAGCAGTTTCAAACGACGTTAGAATAAAGTCGATTGGAACTCGTATTGCTTGGAAAACAGGTCGACCATGTTCCACCAGCCAGTTCAAACCGGACTCTACCCAGCTATCGAGGGGTAAAACCGCATCTTGGAATGGGTTCATAATATCGAATGGCGCTTGCTCTACAGTTTCTGAGTTGAGCCAATCATTACTTGGCGCGGCCTCTGTACCTTGCGACCAAGGATCATCTTGCGCAGGAGCAGTATTTGACCAGGGATCATTGTTAGTTTGCTCTGAAGACATCGTGTTAATCCTTATCTAGTGTTTGTAGAAGACGTGATTTAGTCACGACACCAAAGTAAGTTCCTTGCTCATCTACGACAGGCACGGCATAAGGAACACCAGCAACCAGACCCAAAATGTCATTAATTGACTGATCAGGCTGAAGAGTAACTTCATCCGGTAATTGAGCACTGGCTAACGAACGGTTTTCTTTATGAGCCAAACGTAGTGAATCAAGAGATACGATGCCGGAATATCGGCTAGATTTATCGACGACAATGCCGTAATCACGGTCGTGATCCATCAGAATCTGCATCGCAGAGCCTGGACCGTCATTTTCCGATTTCTTAAAAACAGCCGCTGGCTTCTTGCGCGCGATATCTTTTGCTGTCAAGACACTTGCGATGTTTACGCCGCGGAAAAACGCTTCGACATAATCATTTGCTGGACTGTGTAATATTTCATCAGGTGTACCAACCTGAACAACCTCACCGTTTTGCATGATGGCGATACGGTCACCAATGCGCATTGCTTCATCCAAATCATGAGAAATGAAGACAATTGTGCGTTTGTCATCGTTCTGTAGACGAATAAGCTCATCTTGCATCTCAGAACGGATCAATGGGTCTAAAGCGGAAAACGCCTCGTCCATTAATAGGATGTCAGGATCACAGGCTAACGCCCTCGCCAAACCAACGCGCTGTTTCATACCACCGGATAATTCGTCAGGGAAAGATTCTGCATAAGGGTCTAAACCCACTCTTTCTAAGGCGGAAAGGGCACTTTTCTGACGCTCATTAACATCGATGCCGGCAAGTTCTAAACCAAAGGCGGCATTTTCAATCACCGTCATGTGTGGCATGAGTGCGAAACTTTGAAACACCATTGAGATATTATTACGACGAACTTCTCGAAGTTCATTTTCGGAGATGTGGGCGATATCTCTTCCTTTGAGATAAACACTGCCTTTAGTCGGCTCAATGAGCCGGTTAAGAAGTCGAACAAGGGTGGATTTCCCGGAGCCAGAAAGGCCCATGATTACGAAAATTTCCCCTTCATTTATGGTGAGAGATACATCGTTTACGCCGACTGTTAAACCTGTCTGTTCAAAAATACCGTCTTTATCGACGCCTTTGTCGATAAGCGAGAAGGCTCTCTCTGGGTCTTCTCCAAACACTTTATACAGTCCCTTAACTTCCAGTATGGGATCCATGTTATCTGTCCTTTTTCGTGTGTTTATAACTGTTTAACGATTTGTACTCTAATTAATTTTAGTTCAACTTTCAACGAAAGGGGGTTGGTTAACTAGTTCTGCCGTGCATAGAGAATTCGTTGAGTAAGGTATGTTCAATTCTTATTTTTTATATTTAAAACAATTGCTTGTGATGTATTTTTGTCCGCCATAACGTTGCCCTGACGTAGGGTTGAATTTATTTTGAATTTTTTTGTACATTTCAACTCAACTCGCTTGCATAGATATAAGCTGTGATAGCTTAGAACTCTACATATAAAAAGGTTAGAGCTCTAATTTTTGGTTAAGGCTTGGTCCTGTGAAATCGGTTAGGTACTGTTATCCTTAGATTTATTTATTGCTTGATTTCACTCAGGGTGATATTTATCGCTGTAGTTTAGGCAACGTATGGAATAAAAAATGGAAGCCGAACAGTTAGAAGTGCTCAATTTCATTAGCCAGTACCCACCTTTTGATGACCTACCTGAAGAGCAGCTTAGAAAAATTGCTCTCAATGCCGAGGTTGCATACTTTCGGCAAGGAACAAAAATTCTTAACTTCGGAGATACGATCCGCGACTTGTATATGGTGAGAAGTGGGGCGGTAGAGATTTATCGACGTAAAGGTGAACTTTACAACAGGATTGATGCTGGTGGACTGTTTGGTCAGATGGGGTTGTTGATGAACAACCGCGTACGTATGCCAGCCAAAGCGATAGAAGACACTCTCGTTTACTGTATTCCGGAAAACATCTTCAATGAACTTTGTGATGAGTTTGAAAACTTTGCGGACTACATGGAACTGGAAGATAGCGCGCGTTTGCGAAGCGCAATATCTAGCCGCTCCGAAAGCAATGACTTTACCACCGCTAAGGCACGTAAAATCTTAGCAAGAGATCCAGTAACTCTGGAGGCAACGGCTTCAATTCAGGAAGCTGCGATACTAATGGCAGAGGAAAATGTCACCTCTCTGCTCATTATTCGCCCGACAGAGGAGCTCACAGAAGAAGATGATGAACAGCTGCTTGGAATATTGACTGATCGCGATCTTTGCATTCGCGTACTAGCTCAAGGTATTGATACCAATATTCCAGTGAGTGAGGTCATGAGTTATGACGTGGTTTCATTGGATTATAACGCCTATGTGTTTGAGGCCATGTTAACCATGTTGCGTTACAACGTGCATCATTTACCAATTTTAAAAGATAAAAAGCCGATAGGAATTATTGGCATGACGGACATCGTTCGTTACGAATCTCAGAACAGCCTATTGCTAGTGAGCTCTATTTTTCAGCAAACCAGTGTCGAGGATCTCAAGCAGGTTTCTGAACAAGTAAAAGACTGTTTCGTAAGAATGGTCAATGAAGATGCCAACGCGCACATGATTGGTCGAGCCATGTCGGTTATAGGCAGTAGTTTCAAACAACGCCTCGCTGAATTAGCTGAGCAAGAGTTCGGCCCAGCGCCCATTCCTTATTGTTTAGTCGCAATGGGTTCAATGGCGAGGGATGAGCAGCTAATTGTAACGGATCAAGATAACGCCCTTATTCTCGATAACAGTTATGACGTTGAGATTCACGGAGAGTACTTTGAAAAGTTTGCTAAATTTGTTTGTGATGGTTTAGCGGCATGCGGCTATGCTTATTGTACTGGAGACATTATGGCTACCAACCCAGAATGGCGAAAAACTCGTGCAGAATGGGAAGAATGCTTTGGAAACTGGATAGACAATCCAACCCCTGAGAGATTGTTAAATAGTAATATCTTTTTTGATCTCCTCGGTGTGCATGGGCGAGTGAAATGGGCGGAGCAATTAAGCAGCTTTATTGTGAGACGAGCGAAAAGAAATAACCGCTTTCTTGCTTGTATGGCGTATAACGCAATACGTAGGACGCCTCCACTGGGCTTTTTCAAAGACTTTGTGATGGAGAAAGATGGTCGTCATCGCAACTCGATTAACTTGAAGCGAAGGGGGACGGCTCCGTTGGCCGATTTAATACGGGTGCATTCTCTGGCAATCGGTTCGCGATCGCAAAACTCTTTCGACCGTTTAGATGACATTAATGATGCTGGCATTTTACCGAAAGGTCGAGGTTTGGATTTAAGGGATGCGATGGAGCTAATCTACATGGTTCGAATTCGTCACCAAGCCCTTGATATAGAAAATGGAGAAGAGCCAGACAACAATATTGAGCCGGAGAACATGTCTGAATTTGAACGTCGAAACTTAAAAGCAGCATTTCAAATTCTAAGTAACGCTCAGAACTTCATTAAGTTTCGATACCAGAGAAGTAGCAAATAATGTGGTTCTCAAAAAAAGTAGAAAAAGAACAGCCGTTGTTGGATACATCCCAGACGCCAGAGTGGTCAATGTTGTTCAAACAACTAGCTAAAGAAGCGAAAGACGAGAGGCTCAAACGCTACTATTCGACACCGATGGTTAATGGGGAAACACCAATTGAACAAGTGCCATTTGTCTCGGTAGACTTTGAGACAACAGGATTGAACTCGGAAGAGGATGTCATTCTCACGATCGGACTTGTACCGTTCACTATTGATCGTGTTCAATGTAATGGTTCTGCTCATTGGGTCGTTAACCCAAACAGAGAGTTAAACCACGAGTCTGTCATTATTCACGGTATCACTGACTCTGAGGTTAAAAACGCGCCGCAGCTGTCTCAGATCTTGGGTGAAATATTGGATGCGTTGTCAGGCAAAGTGGTACTTGTTCACTACAAGAACATTGAAAGGCAGTTCTTTAATAACGCCTTGCTAAATAGCATCGGAGAGGGGATACAGTTTCCTGTTGTTGATACGTTAGATATTGAGTATGCGATACAACGCCGTGAATGCAGAGGTTTTATCAATAAGTTGAAAGGCAAGAAACCCGGTTCTGTACGATTAGGGCACGCTCGTGAAAGATATGGCCTCCCTGCTTATCAACCTCACCATGCCCTGACGGATGCGTTAGCAACTGCGGAGCTGTTTCAAGCACAACTGCAGTATCACTTTAATCGAAACATGCCAATATCTTCGGTTTGGCAATAGGCGTTATTTATGGTGAAAACAATAAAATGCAATGAGAGATAGGGGGCTTTAAGATTATGATGGCGGATTGAGTAACCGCTTATAAGAACAATGTTTTATGAACATGTGCTTGGTAGTGATGAAGACGTTTCATTACTCGAACTCCGACGAAAGTAATTTAAACTTGGTCACGTATTTTTAAGGAGATTATCCGTGAGCACCGATAATAACGGTGGCATTCAACGCCCCGATGGAAAAGTAAACGCAATAGATACTGACTATCAAATTGGTCAGGATAACGTTGCGCTAAAGGTAGGCCCATTTGGCCTTGATATTCACAACCGTGTTTTTGCAATTTCTGGCTTAGCAATCGTCATGTTTGTTGTGATAACACTATTATTCCGAGAACAGGTAGAGCCGTTTTTTGCAGACCTACGAGCGGGTTTGTTGCACAATTTAGACTGGTTTTTTCTCGCTTCAGGTAATATTTTTGTCATTGTCTGTGTCGGATTGATCTTCACACCATTGGGCCGTGTGCGAATCGGTGGTACTGAAGCAACACCGGATTACTCCTATGCCGGATGGTTGGCAATGCTATTTGCTGCAGGTATGGGCATTGGTCTCGTATTCTTCGGTGTATCAGAACCGATGTCCCATTTTAGTTCTGCGATTGGTGGCGTGAGCGTTGAGAATGGTGTACGTACTGACTGGGCACCGCTAGGTGGTGCAGAGGGCGATGCAACTGCAGCTTCGGCATTAGGGATGGCTGCGACGATTTACCACTGGGCACTTCATCCGTGGTCAATATACGCGCTCTTGGCTCTTGGACTGGCTATCTTTTCATTTAACAAAGGTTTGCCACTCACCATGCGCTCAATTTTTTACCCTTTGTTTGGTGAGCGTGTATGGGGTTGGACTGGTCATATTATCGATATTCTTGCAGTGGTAGCGACGGTTTTTGGTTTAGCAACATCGCTAGGCTACGGTGCGTCTCAAGCCGCAACGGGTTTGAACTTCCTGTTTGATGTCCCAATGACCAATACCACGCAGGTTATATTGATTATTGGTATTACTGCGCTTGCTTTAATCTCTGTTGTGGCTGGACTCGATAAGGGCGTGAAAATCTTATCTGAAATCAACATGGGTCTTGCAGCGCTGCTATTGCTATTTGTTATTGTTGTTGGCCCGACGATTGCGATTTTAACTGGTTTCTTCGAGAACATCGTTTCCTATGTGGCTAATATCCCTGCCTTATCTATGCCATTTGGACGAGAGGATGTGAATTACTCTCAAGGCTGGACGGCGTTTTACTGGGCGTGGTGGATTTCTTGGTCACCATTTGTGGGTATGTTCATCGCACGTGTGTCTCGCGGTCGTTCAGTTCGTGAGTTTATTATTTGCGTTATTCTTATCCCATCTTCAGTTTGTGTGTTATGGATGACGGCTTTTGGCGGTAACGCAATTAGCCAATACGTTAATGATGGCTACGAGGCGGTGTTTAACGCAGAACTACCTTTAAAACTTTTTGCCATGTTAGATGTTATGCCATTGGCTGAGATAACATCTTTTGTCGGCATTATCTTAGTCGTGGTGTTCTTCATTACCTCTTCTGACTCAGGATCACTGGTTATTGATACTATTGCTGCGGGCGGTAAGGTCGATGCACCAACGCCACAACGCGTGTTCTGGTGTACGTTTGAAGGTTTGGTTGCGATTGCATTGATGTTGGGTGGTGGTCTAGCTGCTGCTCAAGCAATGGCGGTGACGACTGGTTTACCGTTTACTATTGTTTTACTTGTTGCAACGGTATCTTTGATAAAAGGTTTGATGGATGAACCTCGTCCAAAGGCGGTTTCTAAGAAATCAAAATAACTAGTATCAGCAGTTAAATTATTGATAAAAGCGGTATGCGAAAGCATGCCGCTTTTTTTTGGATTTCTATTTTTCTCTGAGAAATGAACAGCATGGAAAACGGTCTTATTCTGGTTGTTTTTTGTACTGCGCATTTAGGTGACTATTTAATAAATTAGACCTCGAACTATTTTAACTTTTGGTTAATGGGTTTATTTTTGTGATTTGAATCACAAAAATGCCGATAAAAAGGCGGATTATTTGATTTTTAGTCGCGAGGGATGCCCATAATAAAAAGGAAATTTAATTAGACCTCAAAGGATATGTATTTTCACATGATCACATCAGCACCTTGGGTCCTTTATCCAGAGATTGGAGAAGACTCAAGTAAAAAATGGATTTTTCGTGAGCCTAAAATCTCTGATGGTGACGACATTTACAGCTTGATTGCAGACTGTCCTCCATTGGACATGAACTCATCTTATTGCAATTTCCTACAGTCTACGCATTTCAGCAAAACCAGTATTTTGGTTGAGCAAAAAGGCGAAATCGCAGGTTTCATTTCCGGTTATCAGAAACCAGACGAGCAAGACGTTTTATTTGTCTGGCAAGTTGCAGTCTCACCTCGCTTTAGAGGTCATGGTTTAGCATTCCGCATGTTGAAAGAACTTCTCACCCGAGAGGAATTAGGCGGTGTTAAATCGGTAGAAACTACCATCACGGAAGATAATAAAGCCTCTTGGGCACTGTTCAAAAAGTTAGATGCGATGAACGGCAATTCTGGCCAAGTAAGCACATTTTTGGATGAAGAAGCCCACTTTAAAGGCAAACACGATACAGAATATTTGTATCGCATTCCTCTCAAATAATCCTCAAACAATAGGAATTAAAAACGGTCTCATCATGGATATTTTCAAAAAGCAGGAATCCAACGTACGCTCATATTCAAACAATTTCCCGGTCGTTTTTCGTAAAGCGAAAGGCTGCTGGCTAGAAACAGAACAAGGTGAACGATACTTAGACTTCCTTGCTGGAGCGGGATCTCTAAATTACGGCCATAACAATCCAGTACTAAAACAAGCGTTGCTTGAGTACATTGAAATGGACGGTATTACTCACGGTTTGGATATGCACTCAGAAGCGAAAGCATCGTTTCTGGAAGCGTTGGATACTTACATCCTTAAACCAAGAAACTTGGATTACAAGGTTCAGTTTACGGGCCCAACAGGTACTAACGCTGTTGAGGCGGCATTGAAGCTGGCTAAAAAAGTAAAAGGCCGCGACAGCGTCGTTGCGTTTACTAACGGTTTCCATGGTTGTACTGCTGGCGCACTGGCTGCAACGGGTAACCAGCATCACAGACAAGGTAACGGTTCTAGTCTAAGTAACGTCACTCGTATTCCATTTGAAGGTTACGCTGGCGTAGATGGTCTTGCGCTGTTCGAAACCATGCTAAATGATAACTCTGCAGGTATGGATAAACCAGCCGCTGCACTTCTTGAAACTGTGCAGGGTGAAGGTGGTTTAAATGCTGCTTCAAACGAGTGGTTACAACGTTTGAGCAAAATCTGTAAAGCCAATGACATTCTTGTGATTGTCGATGACATTCAAGCAGGTTGTGGACGTACCGGTACTTTCTTTAGTTTCGAGCCGTCTGGTATCCAACCGGATATCGTGACGCTATCGAAGTCGATCGGTGGTTACGGTTTGCCGATGGCTGTCGTATTACTTAAGCCTGAGCTTGACCAGTGGAAGCCAGGCGAGCATAACGGTACGTTCCGTGGCAATAATCACGCCTTTATTACTGCTGCAAAAGCACTAGAAATTTACTGGGCAAACGATGATTTTGAAACACACATCAAGCAGTGTTCAGACAAGGTAAGTGCTGTTATTGACCGTTGTGTTCGTCGCTTTCCACAAATGTTTGTGCAGAAAAAAGGCCGCGGCATGATGGTTGGTATTGAATGTATCAATGGCGACATGGCATCTGAAATTGCGAAAAACTGTTTCGAGAATGGAATGGTGATAGAGACAGCGGGTCCAGACGATGAAGTTGTGAAGTTCTTTTGTCCACTAACCATCAGCGAATCAGAGCTAGATCAAGGACTAAGCATCTTTGAAAATGCAGTAGAGACTATCGCTGCGAAACATTTCAAACAAGCATCTTAATAAGGATTTTAATTATGATCGTCAGAACTCTAGATGAATGCCGCAACAGCGAACGACGTGTTGTTTCAGATAACTGGGAAAGTGTCCGCATGTTGTTGAAAGATGACAACATGGGTTTCTCTTTCCACATCACAACGATTTATGAAGATACAGAAACTCATATTCACTATCAAAACCACCTTGAATCGGTGTTTTGTATGAGTGGTGAAGGTGAGATTGAAGTTGTAGGTGGAGAAACGTACCCAATCAAACCAGGTACATTATATATCCTTGATAAACACGATGAGCACTACTTGAGAGCTTATAAGAATAAAGAAATGGTAATGGCGTGTGTGTTTAACCCACCGATTACTGGCGCTGAAGTGCACGATGAAAACGGTGTTTATCCTCTCGTTGACTAAAAGATGATGGTGGGGTGCTTTGCCACCCCACACTTTACTATCTCTTCTTTTTTCTTTTTAAAGTTACCAATCAAAAAAGGCTTATCATGACATTTACCGTAGAAAAAATCGGCGGTACATCAATGACAGCATTTGATGCTGTTCTCGACAATATTATTCTTCGTCCCAAAACACCATACAATCGTATTTTTGTCGTATCTGCATACGGTGGTATGACCGATGCGCTGCTCGAGTGTAAAAAAACCAGTAAACCAGGCGTTTATCAGCTTATCGCGAAACGCGACGACAAATGGGAAGAAGCGTTAGCGTACGTTGAAAGCCGTATGTTGCTGACCAATGAAAATATTTTTGCGGACCCAATGAATCGTATCCGTGCGGATAAATTCATTCGCTCCCGCATTGCTGAAGCGAAAAACTGTATCGCGAATATTTTAGAAACCTGTCAGTACGGTCAATTTTCGTTGCGCCAGTACTTGCCTCAAATTCGAGAGTTTCTCTCGTCTATCGGTGAGGCACATAGTGCTTACAACACAGCACTAAAACTAAAAAATATGGGTATTAACGCTAAGTTCGTTGACCTGTCTGGTTGGGATAATCAAGCGCCAAGAAGCCTTGATGAGTCGATCAGTGACGCGTTTGCTGATATCGATGTATCAAAAGAACTGCCAATCGTGACAGGTTATGCTTACTGTAAAGAGGGCCTAATGCACACTTATGACCGAGGTTATAGTGAGATGACATTTAGCCGAATTGCAGCAATAACAAAAGCGGATTTAGCAGTAATTCACAAAGAGTACCACTTGAGCTCAGCAGACCCACGCGTTGTTGGCCCTGAAAAAGTATTACCAATTGGTAGTACAAACTATGACGTAGCAGACCAACTTGCTAACCTTGGCATGGAAGCGATTCACCCAAATGCCGCTGCGGGTTTACGTGAAAGTGGTATTGAGCTACAGATTAAAAATACATTCGAACCTGAACACGAAGGTACTTTGATCTCTTCAAGCTACCGCCCAGAAGAAGACAAAGTCGAGATCATCGCAGGTAAAGAAAAAGTATTTGCACTGCATTTGTTTGACCAAGCAATGGTAGGAAAAGCCGATAACGTTAGTTACGAATTGATGGAAATCATCTCCGATGCTCGTGTAAGTTTGGTTGGTAAAGAGATGAACGCTAACTCTATTACTTACTATCTAGGTGGCAGTACTGATAGCTTAAACAAAGTATTGTATAAAGCCGAGAAACGTTATCCGAATGCCTCGATTAAAGGTCGTATGGTCGCGCTTATCTCAGCCATCGGTTCTCAAATTGATACCAACAAGACGTTGGCGAAAGGTGTGCTTGCATTGATGAATAATGGCGTTACGCCAGTTGCACTGCACTCATCATTGAGAAATGTAAATGTTCAATTTGTTGTCGGTGATAAGGAATACCAGCACGCGATTTGCGCATTGCATGATGAGTTTTTCCAAAGTAGCAGTTTAGCTAAATCGGTTAATGTGGCTTAGTTTATCCACGGTTAAAATACAAAGGAGAGCAGGTTAGCTCTCCTTTTTTTGTTTTTCAGTTTGTACTCACAATGCCCACTTTGTATAGGCTAAACAGGCGATTTAAGTAAGTTCCTATGTGGCGATACACATAAGCCAGCAGAATGGTCTGCTGGCTTATGTTACTGATTAACTAACGTTAACTTAGTTTACTTAAACTTGCTGATTTCTTGTTCAACTTTGTCTAGTTGTTGCAGCTTCTCTTGCATTTTTAGAGAGTCGTAGTTTAGTGAAGCAGGGTTCATCGCTGTGCCACGCTGCATTGGGTATTCTGGAAGTGTTTTAAAGAACTCTCCCACAACGTCTTGTACAGGTACAAATAGCCACATGTTGTCAGCCATCCAACGCAAGTACATTTGTGATTCGCTTGGGCCTTTTTCGAATGGGTCAGCGCGTAGGTGGATGATTTTAGGCCAGTTCGGAGCAAAACGAACTGCGTTACTTAGGTTCCCTTCAAGCGTTGCAAAGTGAAGTTTCCAGTCATTCCAGCGGACAGCGTTTAATTCACCATTAGACGTAAAGTAAAGCAGCGACTCACGAGGGCCTTTTTCTTCCTTACCTTCAAAGTATGGCATGAAGTTATAACCATCTAAATGCACACGCCATTCTTTGCCATTTGCTTTGTAGCCTTCTGCCAGTTTTTCTTTTACATCAGGTACGCCAGCAGCTGCCAATAATGTAGGCAACCAGTCTTGGTGTGCCATCATTTCATTGATCTTGGTTCCTGGCTTAATGACGCCTGGCCAACGAACCAGTTGAGGAACACGCATACCGCCTTCCCAAGTTGTACCTTTTTCACCATGGAATGGTGTTGCGCCACCATCTGGCCAAGTCATGGTTTCTGCGCCGTTGTCCGTTGAGTAGATAACGATAGTGTTGTCTGCAACACCTAGCTCATCCAGCTTGTCGAGTAAAACACCTACATGATCATCATGTTCCAGCATACCATCGGCATAAATGCTTACACCTGATTTACCTTGGTATTTTTCCTGCAAGCGAGTCCAAACGTGCATACGAGTGGCGTTATGCCAAATAAAGAAGGGTTTATCCGCCTTAACTGCTTTTTCCATAAATGCCAAAGAGCTCTCTAGGAACTCTTCATCTGCGTGCTCCATACGTTTTCGTGTCATCGGGCCAGTGTCTTCAATCTTACCGTCGGCATAAGACTTAATGACACCACGAGGGCCATAGTTTTTACGAAACTCTGGGTCTTTAGGGTAGTAATAAGTTTCAGGTTCTTCTTCTGCGTTTAGGTGATATAAGTTACCGAAGAATTCGTCAAAGCCGTGTTTTGTCGGTAAGTGCTTATCTTGGTCACCTAAGTGGTTTTTACCAAATTGACCCGTCATGTAACCTTGTTCTTTTAACAGATCTGCAATGGTTGGTGCCCAATCAGGTATGCCGTGGTCAGAGCCTGGCATACCAATTGTTAACAAACCCGTACGAAATGGCTCTTCACCCGTAATAAAGGCAGCGCGACCAGCAGTACAAGACTGTTGTCCGTAGTGATCTGTGAACAACGCACCTTCATTCGCGATACGGTCGATGTTTGGCGTTTTGTAACTCATCATACCTTGGTTGTATGCGCTGATATTCCAGTAGCCGATATCGTCACCAAAAATTGCCAGTATATTCGGTTTGTCTGCTGCTATAGCAGCACTAGACGCCGCTAACAGTCCTGCGCCTACAGCGATTTTGCTCAATTGATTTGCCATAAAAACTCCAGATTGTTGAGAGTAAAGATAAGCACAAGTGAGCCTTATGCTTAGTTGCTGCATAAGTTAATGATGTATATAGAAAAATCCTCTTATACTCGATATAACTATAAGTTATTGCTAGGTAGTAACCATTTGTTAATTAAGAAGAAATAGGATTGTCCTGTTAGTTTGTAGAGATTCGTAAAGTAGATTTAGATCACTGAAGAGCCTTATTTTTATTGCGTAGTAGAAGAGGGGATGGAAATGAAAAACAATAGGATGCTCGCTTGTTTTACGGTCCTAAAGCAATACTAAAGTCGTTATGTATTGCTTGTAATTATTTGTATAACCAGTGATTTAGTGTCTATATTGATTTAGGTTGTGCATTATAAATATAAGGATATCTATGAGTCAGTGGGCAGGCCGGTTTCGTATTTTATTGCTGGTCAACGTTGTTGTCAGTTTTATGGCTTTTTCTCAAGAGTTATTAACAGAGAAACCAAATATTCCTTTAGGCTTAAATCCAGAATATGCTGGCACACAAGCTTGTATAGATTGCCACCAAAACGAGGTGGAGGCCTGGAAAGGGTCACATCACGATATGGCCATGAAGCATGCAAGTACAACCTCTGTGCGTGGTAATTTTGATAACCATGTTGTAACACACAAAGGAATGCCTAATCGTTTTTTTAAAAAAGGCGGCGAATATTGGGTCAACATTCAAGGCTCTGACGGGCAATGGCATGACTATAAGATCAGCTATACATTTGGCTGGGAACCATTACAGCAGTACATGGTCGAGTTTGAAGATGGCCGCGTGCAGCTTATTCCTTTTGCTTGGGACACAAGAGCTAAAGTTGAAGGGGGACAGCGTTGGTTTCATCTTTATCCAGAAACGACAACAACGGATGAATTCTATTGGACCAATACCGGGCAAAATTGGAACTTCATGTGTGCTGATTGCCATTCAACGCACCTAAAGAAGAATTACGACGCTGACAAAAACACTTACAACAGCTCATGGTCAGAGATTAATGTGGGATGCGAAGCATGCCATGGTCCTGCTAGTCAGCACATAGAACTGGCCAAGAAATACAAAAATGCTGGCACTTCTTTTGAGCATGACAGCCATTATGGCTTTGATCGAAATTTGTCTAAAGCAGTGTCGGATTGGGTGTTTGAGGAAGGCCATAGTACGTTACAGCCGAAATCAATTGAAGCAACCAATCAAGTGCAAACATGCGCTCAATGCCATAGTCGCCGAACCCAGTTAAATGAAACAGGTGATCATGTTAAAGGTTCCTTTTTTGATAAATATCGCTTAAGTCTTATAACACCTGAACTCTACTATCATGATGGACAGATTTACGACGAAGATTATGTTTATGGTTCGTTTCTTCAATCTGAAATGGCGGAGAAGGGGGTCACGTGCACTAATTGCCATGATCCACACACGGCAGAATTAACGATCCCAGAAGAGGCAGTATGTTCGCAATGCCATATTGCATCTGAATATACACCTGAAAAGCATACCTTTCATAAGGCTGGATCTGAAGCATCGCAATGTACGACTTGTCACATGCCAGAAACGACTTACATGCAAGTCGATCCTCGTAGAGACCACAGTTGGCATATTCCACGACCGGATTTGAGCAAACATATTGGAACGCCCAATGTTTGCATGTCATGCCATGAAGATAAAAGCAATCAATGGGCCGATGAACAGATAGCAGAATGGTACCCGAATTCGAAGTATCGTAATCAGCAACATTTTGCTGTCGCATTTTATGCGGATTCAATTGGTCATCAAGGAGCAGCAAATGCGTTGGCATACTCTGCTCAGGATTCGTCGTTAAAAGACATTATTCGTGCTTCAGCCCTGGAGAGAATGGGGGGCAATACTGACCAAAATACAACAGTATCTTTGGCTAGGGCCGTTAAGAATGAGAATGAAATGGTTCGATTAGGGGCAATTTCAGGCTCGTCTGGTTATGAATTTCATGATCGGTGGCGGATTCTAGAGCCATTGCTTAGTGACCCGGTGCTTTCAGTGAGAGCGGAAGCTGCCTCGGTGCTGGTAACGAACTACGAACAAATGACCCCTTTACAAAAAGATATCATTAAATCGCCTTTAGAAGAGTACATGGAAATTCAAGAGTTTAATGCCGATCGTGGTTTCGGAAGAACCAATTTGGCGAATGTGTACCGCAGCTTAGGTGAAATCGACAAAGCGGCCAAGCTGTATAAACAAGCGATCAGCATCGAACCCTATTTCGAAAATAGCTACGTTAACCTAGCAGATTTGTATCGCCACCTAGGTAAAGAAGAAGCTGCGATCACGGTGCTACAACAAGGGATGAAAGCTCAACCTAAATCCAGCACATTACCATACAGCGCAGGTCTTTCTTTGTTACGTCAAGGCAAAGCCGATGATGCGAAAAAGCTACTTAGACGCGCCGCAGAAATTGGTGAAACTAATGCGCATTATTGGTACGTGTACGGTCTAGCTCTAGAAAAAAGCGATGTTCTAGAAGCCAGTAAAGCGTTGCAAACAGCATTTGAAGTCGGTGGCAATCCACAGCACTTGTATGCTCAATGCGAGGTTCTGGCGAGAAATCATAAAAAAGGTGCTGTCGCTTTTGCTTTCGATAGGTGCATACAAGAACTTAGTCACTATGCACCTAAACAAGCTATTGATCAGCTTAAAGCCTCTATTGTCGGGGTCAATAGGAGCTAATTACCAAAAGTGGAGCTTTTATCGCTCCACTTTTTTTCTTACTTAGTTTAATCAGCGTCTTTCGCTAATCTCAGCCCCATGTCGGACATGATGACTGACTGGCTAGCAAAATCGCGACGATAGTTTTCGGATTCGTCAGCATCATAGGCAAAGCTACCACCTCGTACAGACTTGTGTGCAAGGCTTTCTTTTTCATCTTTTGCGTTTACCGGATTATCACTTGGTGCCGATTTGTAATAGCCTTCATCAAAGGCATCAATAACAAACTCACCAACATTACCCGTCATATCGTATAAGCCAAGCTCATTCGGTTTTTTCTGACCTACCTTGTGTGCTTTATTGTTTGAGTTACTGGCATACCAGGCAACGTCGTTAATATCATCAGACCCCGCGTAAGTGAATCCTTGACTTAGATTCCCCCCTTTCGCAGCAAACTCCCATTCTGCTTCGGTGGGTAAACGATAGTGCTCTCCCGTTTTTTCATTCAATTTCTTTATAAAATAATTGGCTTGTTGCCAGCTAATGTTATTCACGGGCGTATTTGGGTTTCTAAAATAACTCAGAGAAGAGCCTGTAACCGATTCGAATAACTCTTGGGTTACCTCAAATTTTGCCAAATAGAAATCATCCACGCGAACGGTGCGAGCCGGGCGCTCGGATTTATTTGCTGATGGATTATCCGAGCCCATCGTAAATGGTCCACCTTCAATAAGAACCATATCTTGATCGATTTTTTGAGCAAGAGGGCTAGGTTGTGTTGTTGCACATCCAGTCATAATTAGCGAAATCGAAATAGTGGCACCAAGGTAAAGAGTAATACTTTTGGAATGCTTCATAGGGGAGCTCCATCAACATTTATGATCAAAAAATTTTATCAGGCAAGTCTATGAAAAACAGTTATACACACTATAACAAGCGCCACGAATAATTGAACATTATCATCACACTAGGCGATTAACTTAATGATTAGTCTTAACGCCGTTGGGCGCAGGCTAGCAACTAAGAAGGTGATGAATGCACATAACTCAAGGTCCGCAGTTCAATGGAAAAGCATCCAAGCGATTACATGTCATGGCGAAACCTATCGGTGCAGTGTGCAATATCGATTGCACCTATTGTTACTACCTAAGCAAACAAGATTTACTTGAGTACAAGCCAGGCTGCTCACCAGTCATGGATGAGGAAACGCTCGAGACCTATATCCGTCAATATATAGCGGGACAGAATACACCTGAAATCATTTTCTCTTGGCAGGGTGGTGAGCCGACAATGCTAGGTTTGGATTATTTCAAGACAATTGTTGAGCTACAGAATAAATACCGTCCCGATGGCATTACGATCTCCAATGATCTCCAGACTAATGGCACACTGCTTAACGATGAATGGTGTGAGTTTTTAAAGGCGAACAACTTTCTCGTCGGTTTAAGCATTGATGGCCCAGAAATGATGCACAACGCTTACCGAACAAACCGAGCTGGTAGAGGCACATTCCGGCAAGTTATGAATGCGGTTGAATTATTACATAAGCACGAAGTAAAGTTTGCTACGCTCACTTGTGTTAACAACTTGACCGGCCGTAACCCACTTGAAGTGTACCGATTCTTGCGAGATGAAGTACGCTCCCCTCAAATGCAGTTTATTCCAATAGTTGAGCAGAAAATATTCAGAACAACCGCCCCTCAAACTTGGGAGCCAAACGAGCAACTAAAGCAAGGAGATAAACGGTTGATCCCAGGTCATAAAGATGCCGTTGTTGAGCCTTTTTGCGTTGCGGATGAAGCATGGGGAAATTTTCTGATCGCGATTTTCAATGAATGGGTTTTACACGATATCGGCAACGTGTTTGTGCAGTACTTTGAAGCCAGTATCGAAACCTGGATGGGCAGAAAAAACCCACTGTGTACGTTAGGTGAAATCTGCGGGAAGGGCTTAGCAATGGAGCCTAATGGTGATGTGTTTGCGTGTGATCATTACGTGTACCCAGAATATAAGGTTGGAAACATTCATCACGAAAAGCTCGATACGCTCGCTTATAGCTCTGAGCAGCAGAAATTTGGGTTTGCTAAAAGTCGTACGCTGCCCCAACAGTGCCTTCAATGTGATTATCAATTTGCATGTTTTGGAGAATGTCCCAAAAACCGTTTTATCCGTACTAGACAAGGTGAGCCTGGTCTTAATTATCTCTGCGCGGGTTGGAAGAAGTTTTTTACCCATGTTGATCAGTCGATGGCGTACATCTTACGAGCGACAGGTAACCCAGTGGTTCACGGTAAATACAGTGACCAGATTCTACACCAGCAAGCTACTCAAACACAGACTGTGTTTGAAACGAAGTTTTAAGATAGTCACTACGCCTGCTACAGGCCCGGAAATGAAAGAATATAGGTTATTGAATGCAAAAAATTAAGCTGCTCTCTAAATCATTACTCGTGATCTCGATCGGCATTGCTGCGAGTCAAACAGCAGTGGCACAAGAAACAACATTGCTAGACCCAGACCAGGTATCGCCGACAACGGTTGTCACTCCACAAGAAGCTCAAATGACACCGGCGCAACGAGTCGAAAAGCTGTCTTATGATGCGCAAAATAAAAAGTTGTCTTCAGAAAAACGTATTGATGCTTTACGTGAGTTAGCCAACTATCCAAGCCAAAATGCATTGGTTGCAGTTGCGCATGGGTTGCAGGATGAAGATGCAGGTATTCGCGAAGCTGCGATCGTGGGAGCACAGCCATATATGATTGAGCACCGTTGGCGTTTGATTTCACCATTATTGAGTGATGACGCCGCCATGGTGCGAATTACAGCAGCGATTAACCTCGTTCGAGATTACGCCAATTTGAGTTCGGAGCAACAGCAGTCACTTGAGGGGCCTGTTTCAGAGCTGACAGCACACTTGTCCAGTAAGAACGATAATGTTTCCAAGTTATTACTTGCAGACGTTTACCGTTGGCATCGTGATTGGGATAAAGCGGCGCTGATATACCCAGAGTTAACTAAGCTTGAGCCAAACAACCCTCAAGTTTGGTTAAGCTATGCAGACAACTTCCGAGCGCAACAGCTAGACCAAAAAGCTATCAACGTGCTTGACGAGGGTATCAAGCTAAATTCAGAAGATGCCTCGCTGCATTATTCTAAATCTCTCGCTTTGGTTAGATTAGACAAAAAGAAAGAAGCGGCGTTTGAAATAGACAAAGCTGCGACGATGGCAAAGACGAACAGTTACTTTTGGTATTTAAATGGTGTTCTGCAAGAAGAGTTAGACTTGAAGAAGTCTGTCAACGCTTTTGAGCAAGCGTATTTGATATCCGGTGCTCCAGAACAATTGTATGCCGTGTGTGACATCTATGTTAGATACGGCAACCCTAAAACGGATGACTGTTTAACAGAGCTAACGAAGGTCGCTCCCGACTATGTTATTGAAGAGCTCAATCAGAAAAAGGGACGTAAAAGTGCCCCTACATCAGTTGAAGCCAATGAACTTAAACTCTAATCGGTAAATTCCATGTTCCTATTTCAATAAAATAGTGAACCAATTTAGTGACGGCGTCACTCTTTGGTGGCCGTTGGATATGTCAGTTCAATATGCGCCTGTTTCAATTGAACTATACTTTTGATTGGATTCGCACCTAGCACCTCAATATAAGGAATTAAGATGGCTATAAAGTTAAAGACGATTGTCTTAGCAACAGGTTTTGCTCTGTCTAGTTACGCTGTTGCTGCTGATATGCAAGATCCACTTCCGTCATGGAACAACACTGACGCTAAGCAAGCTATTATGGCGTTTGTTACGAAAACAACGACCCAAGGTTCGGATTCCTATGTTCCTGAAAGCAAACGAATCGCGACGTTTGATAATGATGGAACACTTTGGGCAGAAAAGCCTGTTTATCTACAATTGTTTTTTGCGATCGATAGAGTAAAAGAAATGGCCTCTGAGCATCCTGATTGGAAGACAACCGAACCCTTTGCTTCCGCATTAAAAGGTGACATGGAGGGGATTGGTAAACAAGGACTCGAAGGTGTAATGAAGCTTGTTATGGCAACCCATTCTGGAATGTCTACTGAACAGTTTCATCAAGAAGTTAAGGAATGGTTGAAAACGGCTGTCCATCCAACAACGGGTAGACCATACACTGAAATGGTCTATCAACCTATGCTCGAACTGCTCGACTATTTAAGAGCGAACGACTATCAGACCTACATCGTTTCTGGAGGCGGTATTGAATTTATGCGCGTTTGGGCGCCGGAAGTATACGGCATTCCAACGCAAAACATCGTGGGGACGACGTTAAAGGCGGAATATCAAAGTGTTGATGGAAAACCTACCATCCTACGCATGCCGGAAATAGACTTCGTCAATGACAAAGCAGTAAAGCCTGTGACGATTCAAAACTTCATTGGCAAACGTCCGGTCATGGCGTTTGGTAATTCTGATGGTGATTTACAGATGTTAGAGTGGACGAAAGCAGGTTCAGGTCCAAGATTTTCTGCGATTATCCATCACACGGATGACAAGCGCGAATGGGCGTATGATAAAGATTCTCATGTTGGTAAGTTAGATAAATCGTTTAAAGTAGGTGAAGAGCAAGGTTGGCTATTTGTCGATATGAAACAAGATTGGAATCAAGTGTTTAAAGAAGCCATGAAACAATAGCTCATTAATCATGATGAACCCTACGTAGAAATTTTTGTGATGGGGGATGATGATCATCAGTACGCTTACCATTTCTCTAACAATTTATGTTCAGTGTCTGTCCCAACCATTTTTGTTGACCTACGTTGGTTATTTGATTGATATGTGGCATCATGACTTAAAACTACTTAAGTGAATTTAAGTTATGACACAAGAAGAAAGACTCGTAGCGCTCAGAGCGAAGCTGGATCAGCAAAATAAAGTAACGTTGTCTGAAGTTTGTGAGTACTTTGGTATCTCGCGAGATTCAGCTCGTCGAGACTTAGTTAAGTTGAGTCAGCAACCTGGGTTACAAAGAATACGAGGTGGTGTCATGCTTGCGCCGATCTCTTCCCATACCGAGGCATACGCGAGTCGACCCGTGAGTGACGTTAAACATCGACTAGCTCAAGCTGCCGCAGCGTTGTTGGATGAGCGCGACCATCTTGTTATTGATACCAGCACCATTTTGTCTCTGCTCCCACTCTATGCAGGAAAAGCGCGTTATGGAGAAAACAAGCTCAACGTCGTTACTAACAGCATTGATGTGCTGACCGCTGCTGAGACAAACGACACAATGGACGTTCATTTCTTAGGCGGACACTTTGACCCTTATGCCAGAGCAGTTTTAGGGGCGCAAGCAGAGCAGCAAATGCAGCATTATCACGTGAACAAAGCGTTCATTGGCGTGTGTGCATTGTCATCCCGAGGGCTGACAACAAATAGTTTGTTAGAAGCAACAATGAAACAAGCGATGATTGCTCAAGCTCAGCAGGTCATCGTCGTTTGTGAATCCCGAAAAATTGGTAGCGACAATTTCCACCACGTATGTGATTTGTCAAAGATCGACATCATTATTACAGACCATCCCCCTCAATCAGATTTTCAACAACTCCTCGATCACAATGATATTGAATGTATTGTTGTATCACCGAAATAAGGAATCTTACAATGGCTTACGATCCCGTAAAAACCGCTGTGATTGGTTACGGATATTCAGCAAAAACGTTTCATTTACCCTTCATTAAATCGCTACCAAATTTAACGCTGAGCGCGATAAGCTCTCGTCAACAGGAGGCGGTTCAAAATGATTGGCCAGATGCTAAGTGGTTTTCTGATGCGAATACTTTACTCGATGATAGTGATGCAGAGCTCGTAATCATTACTGCGCCAAATGACGTACATTACGAACTTGCAAAGCGTGCGTTGAACAATGGGAAACACGTCATCGTCGAGAAACCGTTTGTTACTCGGATAGAAGACGGTAATGAACTTATCGCATTAGCCGAAGAGAAAGGTCTGGTGCTGAGCGTTTTTCACAATAGACGTTGGGACGGAGACTTTCTCACGGTTAAATCTCTTATCGAACAAGGTAAGTTAGGTGATATAAAGCTGTTTGAGTCGCACTTTGATCGCTACCGTCCTGAAGTTCGTCAACGCTGGCGAGAGCAGGCTCAAGATGGCGGTGGTATTTTATTCGACCTTGCTCCTCATCTTCTCGATCAAGCATTGGTGTTGTTTGGTTTGCCAGATGCGATAGACGCACAATGTCGAATGATGCGCCCGGGTGCGACGACGATTGATTATTACAACTTGATACTTCATTACCCTGAGCATATTGTGCACTTGCATTCAAACTTGTATAGCCCAGAGCCGAATCTCCGCTACAAAGTATTGGGTACGGAAGCTAAATATGAAAAGTTTGGATTAGATCCTCAAGAGGGCTACTTAAAAGAAGGCCGTTTGCCGGAAAACGATGCTTGGTCGGAAGAAGATGAGGCGTTATACGGCGTCCGTTACGACGAAGACGGTGCGCAAACTATCAAAACGGAGAGAGGCGCGTACCAAGCTTACTTTGTTGGTGTGGCAGACGCCATTCGCTTGGGCACTGATAACCCGGTCCCTGCCGCTCAAGCAGTACAGAATATCGCTCTGATTGAGATGGCATTGGAAAGCAGTAAAACGGGTAAAACGATTCAGGTGAAACCATGCGTTTGACGCTTGAACTCGTGGCCCTGCAAGAGCATGAACTTCAGTTGGCGGAATTTAATCACCATATTGCGTGGTCTATCGGCCTCGCTCTAAAAGAAGAGGCTGAAGCTCGCGGCGCGGCTGTTGCTATTGAGGTTTACGGCTTTGGACAAACGCTATTTCAATACGCGATGGCAGGAACCTGTGCTGATCATTTAGATTGGGTCCGTAGGAAGCGAAACTCAGTATTGAGGTATGGCCACAGCTCTTACTATCTTTCTCTGTACAACAAGCAAAAGCAACGTGATTTCGAAAATCAGCCTCATCTCGATGCTCGTGAGTACTGTGCTCATGGTGGCGCGTTCCCAATTCGGCTTTCTGGGTCTGGTTTGGTTGGGGTTGTGACGGTATCGGGTTTACCGCAGTTAGATGATCATCAGCTAGTTGTGGATATATTAAAAACGATGACAGAGACAAAACCCTCTTAAACGCCAAATATGAAAGTAGCACGGTTCTTTATCGTGCTACTGAATTCTCTTTTTAGCTCATAAAGTGTTCTTTAATGTGAGCAAATATTAACATTGATCCCAACTTACTACCTGAAAATCAAATCAATTTCATATAACCTATACGCTCATTCATATAGAAAGCCTTCAAAGTTGGCCATTGGCAATGTCTTTTAGAAGAAAAGAAAAACTCAATCTTAGAAATCTTATTGTCACCCTATGTGTGTTCAGTGTGCTTGTCACTTTGATCAACGCATTCTACTCGATTTATCGTGTTCAAAGGGATCTCATCATCAATAACACGTTAGAATCAAACCGTGTTTACGCCCAAAAAATGTCTGAAATGACAGACTCTTTCATAGAAAGCTCAATGTCGCAGCTAAAATACAGTGCGAACGTGCTAAAAGACAAAATGCATGACGCTCAGCTTCTTGATAAAGAGGCTGAGAGATTAAGAACGCAAACCAAATCATTTAACTCTGTGGTTGTCGTTAATGCAAAAGGGGTTATTATTTCCGTATCACCTGAAACACTTCAGGTGAAAGGTGTAAGGTTAGTGGGTGAAAGAAAACGCCAATCTTTAAACGCTCAAGCACCAGTTGTTACTGAACCATTTATATCGCCCGCTGGAAATTACTTGTTAACCATCTCATACCCTATATTTTCTCAATCTAATGAATATTTAGGTTATATCGGCGGCACTATTTATCTAGAAAAAGAAAATATTCTTGCAGAGTTACTCAGCCAGCACGCATACAAAGATGGTTCTTTCCTTTACGTTGTCGATGAGAGTAACACTCTGATTTATCACCCAGATCAATCGAGGGTTGGTGAAGTAATCGACGATAATGAAGCAATCAAAGCGGTGACGATGGGGCAGAGCGGCAACAAAGAAATTGTTAACTCTCGCGGCGTCGAAATGCTTGCTGGTTATGCGCCAGTAAAGTCATCAGGATGGGGAATTGTTGCTCAGCGCCCGAAATCGATGACGTTATCTGTGCTAGATGAACAGATGTGGAATGTTTTCCTTAAGTCGATTCCAATTGGTTTATTAACTTTGTTGCTAATTTGGTTCTTGTCCCTTCTTATTTCTAGACCACTTTGGCAGTTAGCGGGTGCTGTGCGAGGTGTCGAAGAACATTCATCATCTATCGATGATCTCAAACTGGTTAAGTCTTGGTATTTTGAGGTCTCACATTTGAAGCTTAGCTTTCTTAAAGCATTTGGTATCGTGTCAAAAACCATTGATAAGCTGCAACTGGATACATTAACAGATTCGATGACTGGATTATTGAATCGACGTGGATTAGATAAAGTTCTTGGTTTGTTTAAGCAGGAAAATACCGCGTTCTCTGTTTTGGCGCTAGATATTGACCACTTTAAGAGCGTAAACGATAACTATGGCCATGACGTGGGTGACAACTTACTTAGAGAGTTTGCGCAGTTAATGAAAGACCAAGCTCGCTCTAATGATCACCTGTGTCGTTCTGGCGGTGAAGAGTTTATGATGTTTTTGGAAAAAACAGACGTAAACCACGCTATGGATGTTGCAGAGCGTATTAGACACAACGTGGAACAACATGACTTTCAGGTGGTTGGTAAGGTCACGGTTTCGTTGGGCGTTTCTCACTGGAAAGGCAATGACACACCAATTGAAGCGGTAATGAAAGACGCCGATAATGCACTGTATAAAGCGAAACATAATGGAAGAAATAGAACGGAGTTGGGTGACGACGCACAATAGATATTGCGCTTTATGCTGAACATAAAACGAGCCAGTGACTAACCTTTGCTGTTAATCGCTGGCGTAACCGCTACCAATTGCGCGAAACGGCAAGTTTAGCTCTAACTCTGGAATTTGTTTACCCACCCAAGCCGGAAATGTATTGCTATTTGGCCCTGGAAACAGCGTATATTCTTCAGCCCAAGGGTATTGGTTAATAACACTTTGTATTTTAGGGATAAGCTGGCGGGCCTTTTCACCTTGTATGGAGAGGATCTTTTCTGGTTTTGCACCATACCAATATCGATCTGGCGTCCCAGTTTGGTACTGATATAGAGCGGGTTGTCCGCGATTCACTCTCCAGCCGACTACTTCATACACTGTATATTCGTTCGCATTTTCAGGCTTTATTGCAAACCATGTATGAACAGCAAACCAGCCTCGCCAACCAAACGCGTCTGCGGCGTAAAACTCAATCACAGCATGCTTAACATTGGAAGGATCGGGTGCGATACCCGCAGGTTCTCTGCTTGCGGTACGCCAATCTCCTTGAGTGCATCCACCCAGCATAACCGCGATTGACATGAACCCAATTTTTACAAGGTGAGTAAAGTTGAGAGGGTCTTTCATTTATTGCTCCTAGACCAACCGATGCTGGTAACGCTCTATTGATTTTAGCTATAAAAACGTGGCAAGTCTGATTGTTGAAATCCTCTCCTTATTAAAAGAGAGAGGGAAGTTAGTGCCATAATTCCAGTTCATACGTAATAATAAGGTAAGCCGATTTGTAACATGTGGCATAGACGATGCCGTATTTCTCGAACGATTCGTCTAGTTGCGTATGAAAAAGTAAGAGGTTGTATGTATTCCTTACACGGCCACATGAATTAAAAGCATTAAAAAACAGAGGTTTACAGTGGATTTTGACTGGTTGAGTGAGTTTGGGGCCCTCACATTGTCTCACATTTGCTTGTTTTGGGCGGAATTTTCATCGCTCATCTTTTTGCGCGTTTAGAGTCAGCGTTCAGCTATGGCACAATAGGCGCTCACAGAACAAGTGCTGTTTGGTCATGCAAATAGCAGAAAAATAACTAGAAATAGAATAATTAATGTTTAAATCAAAAAGTATACTCGCATTAAGCATGTTCGCATTTGGCTGTTTTGCCAATCAAGATAGCGAACCAACGTCCGTTGTGCTGAGCTATGGCGACTCCTCCATCAGTACTGATATTCAAGCCAATCGAAAATTTCATGTTGTCCGAGACAATGAAAGTGAGCACGTAGAATTTTCCGGCGGAATCACAAAGGAGTATTCCGATTATATTGTGAATATTCATATCATAAGAAAAAGCAATATACGCAGATCAAGCCGTGAGCTGAATACTACCGTATTGATGAACAGTGATCAGATTGGGAAGCCTTTAGTGATTGGCATTGAAAATGATGAGTTCACTAGTATCACTTTGCGTTAATGCTTAGTATTTATTGAATAGGAATGAGGAAATTGATGCTCTCAATACGCTGCTATCGCACCGAGGATGCCCCAACACTGTGGGCACTCTTTTACCATACTGTGCGAGTCATTAATCGTCGCGATTACACTGAATCACAAGTTTCCGCTTGGGCACCATCAGATTTTGACCTCGATGTGTGGCAACGCAAAATGGACGATATTCAACCCTACGTCGCGGAGATAGAAGGGCAGGTCGTTGGCTATTGTGATTTGCAAGGTGACGGTTTGATTGATCATTTCTTTTGCCATCATGAATACCAAGGACAAGGTGTTGGTCGTGATTTGATGTCTTTTCTTTGTTCACAGGCAAAAGTACAGGGGATAAAACGACTGTATTCTGAAGTGAGTATTACCGCCCGACCTTTTTACGAGAAAATGGGTTTCACAGTTAAGTCTCGACAACGTGTTGAGGTTAGGGGAGAAACCTTAACTAACTTTATGATGGAAAAGTATATTTAACTTAAATAGTGAGCTTGAACACAGATATAAAATGTTTTCCAATGTGAAAACGAGTTCATTGATCTCGCACCAACGTTTTGTTTGAAAACAGTGTACATAATCTTCTCTGGAACGCCATTACCGCATTTCGTCTCTGAAGGCTTAAAAACAGTCTGAAAGTTTTGGTTTTACGGCGGGTAATAGCGTTCCAAACGCCAAATGTGTCTGGCTAACCATCTCAGGAAGAGAAGTAGTACTATGCGCCCTTATCTCAAATACGTTGTTCCAACATTGATACCATTGCTTGTTTGGTTAATGCCTCTCTCTGCGTTCCCATTTGATGGCATTACTATCGTCCAGCAAAGAGTGATTGCAATCTTCTTGCTTGCCGCACTTTGCTGGGTATTCGAGCCAATTCCAATCTACGCCACTTCGGTTGTGATCATTGTCCTAGAGCTATTGCTTGTATCAAATAAAGGTATTGTGCTCTTTCGTTTGCAAGAAGGGCAGCCACATTTTGGTGAGCTATTACAATACAACGAGATAATGGCGACCTTCGCTAGTCCGATTATCATGCTCTTCCTCGGCGGTTTCTTTTTGGCTATGGCGGCGACAAAGTACAGGTTAGATGTCAACTTAGCCCGAGTGTTACTCAAACCATTTGGACAAAAACCAAAGTTCGTTATGCTGGGGTTGATGCTGATCACCGCTGTTTTTTCCATGTTTATGTCAAACACCGCAACAACAGCGATGATGTTGTCCATTTTAACCCCTGTGATAGCGGTTTTCGGGCCTAAAGACCCAGGTCGAATTGCATTCGCCTTGTGTATTCCTGTTGCAGCCAACATTGGTGGCATTGGTACTCCAATCGGCACGCCACCGAATGCCATCGCCCTAAAATATTTGGTTGGTGACAACTTAATTACGTTTGGTGAATGGATGGTATTTGGTGTGCCATTCGTTATTGTGATGATGGCGTTAGCCTGGTTTCTGATTGGCTTTTTGTATAAAGCCGAACAAACCACCATCGATCTGAACATTAAAAGCAAGTTTTTGAAAACACCCAAAGCAATAATGGTTTACGTCACCTTTGCCGGCACGATTATTCTTTGGTTGATGGGTTCTGCACATGGAATGAATTCTTACACAGTAGCATTAATTCCGGTCGCAGTGTTCTCATTGACGGGCATCATCAACAAAGAAGACTTGAAGAAAATCTCTTGGGATGTGCTTTGGTTGGTGTCAGGCGGTATTGCTCTGGGCCTTGCTCTAGATAAAACCGGGCTTGCGAAGCTGGTGGTACACAGCATTCCGTTTGATCAGTTCTCGCCATATGTTGTCTTGTTTGGTGCGGCTTTCTTGTGCTTGTTAATGGCAAACTTTATGTCGCATACAGCCACCGCAAACTTGCTGATGCCGATTATGGCTGCGTTAGGTACCTCTATGGCTTCGTTAACGCCTCTCGGCGGTGAAGTTACTCTGATCTTGGTCGTGACATTTGCCGCTTCACTCGGTATGTCGTTACCAATCAGTACGCCACCAAACGCGTTAGCTCATGCAACAGGGCATGTCGAGAGCGGCCAAATGGCTCGTATCGGTGCCGTGCTAGGCGTGATTGGCGTATTACTCAGCTTTGTGATGGTGTGGATTTTACATACTGTTGGGCATATTGGATAACCCATGTACGAAACGAAGTTAGACGCGTTAGTACAACGCTACTTTAATCACCTTGAACGCCGATTAACGGTTCTATCCGGGTCGGTGCTTATTGAGCAAGCTGGCTACAACGATCGCTTGTACTATGTGCTGTCGGGAGAACTTGCGGGCTATTACGCGGAAGATGACAAGAAACCGATTCAGGTATTTTCTGCGTCTCAAGGTGCGTTTATTGGCGTACATAGTTTCTTTTCTGGTACGTGGACTGCCTCTTCGGCAGTGATTGCTCAAACAGATGTTGAATTGGCTTGGATACAGCGTGATACGCCTGCCGTGGAAGAGGCGACATACGGACCATTGACGACACAATTTATGCCTGTGATGGTTAACGAATTATCTCGTCGTCAACGGCGCGCAATGCAAGAGGCATTGGCTAAAGAAAAAGCACTACAAAAGCTTCATACCGCAGAGCAAATGACAACGTTGGGGCAGCTTGCAGCGGGTATTGCTCATGAGTTGAACAATGCGATAGGCGTTGTAAGCAGTAAATCAGAACGGCTAGAGACAGTTATCATGGAACTGCTTGAAGAAGTTCATCCGGAAGCGAGTCAATTTTTTGATTTTGGTTTAATGCAAGGGCAGAAAGTCTCTTCTAGCGAAGCGAGAAAGCGGGGGCGCCACTTCGAAAAATACTACGGTTTAACCAAGGAGGTTGCTCGTGATCTTGCACGTGCCGTTCCAAATAATTTCCTTTCGGAACATTGGCTAAAAAGACCAGAAGAAGCGATACGTTTCTGGCAAATGGGACGAGATCTCCATGACTTACGCATTGCCTCTAAACATACCGTTGGCATTGTACGATCCGTAAAACAATTGGGGCGCACGGATATCGACTTGGATGAAGCGATTAACATCAATGATTCAATCAATCGCGCCTTGGCTCTATTGCAAAGTGACTTAAGACGAGTGAGTGTTCGTTTTAGCCCTGCGGATTTACCTGCTTTTATTGGTTCTCAAACCGAACTCGTCCAAGTTTGGGTAAATATATTAAAGAATGCGTGCGATGCACTTGGTGAAACGGAGAAACCCGGTATCGAAATACATACTCGGGAGAGTAAGGGTAAAATTTTGGTCACGATTGCTAACAACGGACCAGAAATTGATGAAGCGACACGTAGAAAAATTTTCCGGCCAAACTTCACCACTAAAAAGGGGGGATTGTCGTTTGGTTTAGGGTTAGGTCTGTCGATTGTGAAGCGCATTATCGCCGGATATAACGGTTCTATTGTAGTAAAGAGCGACAGTGAAAAAACGATTTTTAGAATCAAGTTACCAGTAGAGGGTGAACATGGAGAAGCTTAATGTAATTTGCGTTGATGACCAACGAGAGGTACTAAGCGCGGTTCTACAAGATTTAGAGCCGTTAAATCAGTGGTTGAATGTCGAAGACTGCGAATCAGCAGGTGAGGCTCTAGAACTGATGGATGAATTTGATGCAGAAGGCGAGATGATCGCATTGATTATTTCCGATCATGTGATGCCAGGTAAAACGGGAGTAGAGCTGCTGACCGATGTATCAAAGGACGGTCGTTTTGGCTTTACGAGGAAAGTGCTTCTTACCGGGCAAGCGACGCACACCGATACGATTAATGCGATCAACTCCGCAGGCATTGACCGCTACTTTGAAAAACCATGGCAAGCAAGCCAATTAATAGAGTGCGTTAGAAACCTGGTGACCCAATATATCTTTGATGTGGGCTTAGATTACACTCAGTATCACGAACATTTAGATCAGAGTGTGGTGTTTGAACGTCTACGTTAATCGGGGGACATTAAGCTTGTTTTCGTCACGGCCAGTTAGTGTCTGAAATCTATAGTGAATAGTTCAGCATGTTTAACGTGGCCGTGCGGAATATTGCTCTAGTATGCTTAACTCAACGAATAGCGGCTTGCACTGGCAACAGAAAGTGGCTTAGAGAACCAATAACCTTGCAGATAATCGACGCCCATTTCGGTAAAAAATTCACACATTTTGGCGTCTTCAATTCCCTCAATCACTACTTCAATATTATTTTCCTGGCACATAGTGATAAGAAACTTCAGATATTCTTGTGAAGAGCGGTTGGTTAGTGTTTTCCACGCCATCGACCTATCAATTTTGATTTGTGTCATCGGGAGGTCGAAGAAGCTATTTAATGAACTGTAACCAGATCCAAAGTCATCCAGAGAGAGTGCAAATCCTAGTTCCCTGAGGGTATTCAGAGGGGCAATGGCTGTCTGATTATTATCCAAAATAAACGTTTCTGTTAGTTCCAACACAATAGACTCAGGATCGACACCAACCTCATCCGCCATGGCTTTAATTCGCGCAGGGAATTCACTGTTCATTAACTGAAGTACAGAAACATTCACGTTGACGCGAACTTGGTTTTGGTAACGCTCACGGTAGTTTTTGATAAATTCACACGCTTTGGCAAAGACTTGATATCCGAGCTCGACAATCAAACCTTTGTTCTCTGCGACGGGGATGAATTCGTCTGGGTAAATTTCGCCAAACTCTTTGCTACGCCAGCGAACCAGAGATTCGAAGCTCACCACTTTTGAGCTTTTGGCGTCAATAATTGGCTGAAACTTAACGCTTAATGTCTGTTTTTCTAGTGCACTTTTTAGACCTTGTTCAATAAAGAAATAACGGTCTACGGCATGCTGAGTTTTCTCACTGTAAACCGCAACACGGTCTTTATTCTGCTCGCTTGCGTACTGACAAGTTCGTGCTGCTTTACGTAATATTTCCTCTGCTGAGTGACTTGGATCTATGCAAGGATACAAACCAATACTAATGTTACTTCCTAAGTATTGGCCCTCTTCAATCACTGCCTCGTGGTAGGTTTCCTTTAAACTTTCGGCATAACTTTGCAGCGTTTCTACCGAGCATTCATCGTGAATCAAAATCGCAAAGTCATCATCATGTACGCGATATACAGAACTATTTGGAGAAGGTAGGTGACTGAGAGTTTGTAGCAATTTTTCCACTAACCCATCGACCAACTCGCTGCCATATTGATTTAAGTAAGATTTAATCTCTTCTATCTGAATGTAACAGATAGATGCACAAGAATCGGTGGCTCGCACACTATCTTCAATATCCAGCAAGAGATGGGCGCGATTAGCCATACCTGACGCATTGTCATGAAATGCGACTTGATGAATGTAGCTTTCCATCAGCTTGCGTTCAGAAATATCACGGTGGCTACCAACCATATAATGACCATGTTCTGTTTCTTTGGTCATGGCTACGCCTTCAATCCAGACGTACTGTCCATTGGGTTTACGCACGCGGTAGGTCGTTGTGACCCTCGTGTTGTTGGTAATGATGTGAGCATCGACCCGAGTGGAGAGTCTTTCTCGATCGAGAGGGTGAACAAGGTCTAACCATTGCTCTAAGCTGATTCGACCAGCGTTGATACCAAGCTGCTCATAAAAGCCCTTGTTATAAAATACCATGGTGCCAAACTCATCCATGTAAAAGAGGCCTTCGTTAAATACATCGAAGATATGAATGAATCGTTCTTCGACGATTTTTAGGAACTCTCGGTCACTATCTGAGACTTGTTGGTCAAATATGGTGGTCAAGATATTTCCTCCTCGAGCCTTTTAGCATCAGAGATGAGTGTTGGGGTTGATAACATAGAGTTGATCTGCTGGCGTACATTACAATCACAAAAGTGTCAGTTCAAATTGTTTGGCTATCATTTTATGCGCTACTAGGTTAATAACATACTAAGATTAGGCGGCTAATCATCGACATTTATAAAAAATAGTCAACAGTAAAAATCATTTATAAAATACAGTTATTGATGCCGTCCGCAATCTATAAATATTTATGAATAATTATCCTAAAGTTATTTTCAGTTGTGTCGGTATCAATGTGTTGTTTTCTAACGTCATTTGTATATATGTTATCTTGGATAAAACCATAATAACAAAAAGGACTTAATGAGCGCGACCGATTATTAATTGATAGGATGCTCATTAATTGTAATCAATTCAAATTTATTATCACGCCAAGTAATCAAATCTCTTATAATGCGGACGTTAATATCGAGTAAGCCTTCTTTATATGCAGTACGATCCGAAAAATTCAATCAAAATTGCGCTCGCTGATATCGGCGTTGGTATGTTTGTTACCGCGATAGAGCACAACAAGCGCGTCAATTTAGCCAATGCAGGGCGGATATCTAGCCCTGAAGGCATTAAGAAGCTTGCTACAAGTGGCGTAAAGTATGTTTGGGTAGATCAAACATTATCTTCGCAGCAGTGTGTCTTCAAGCCTGTAGATGAATCAACTGATGCCACTAAAGAGACGCGAGAGCAGAAACACTCCGATTTTAAGAGGGGTCAACGAGCTTATCGTTCGAGAGACATCCAACACAAGCGAGCCAAAAAGCTGATCGCCGAAGCAAAAGATTTGGCGCAGAAACTATTGAATCAAACTTTTGAAGGAAAAATCATTGAAGTTGATGAAGTAGAAGCTTGGGCTGACGATGTCATTGAAAGTGTTTTGATTGACTCAGATGCGTTGCAGTGTGTCTCTGCGCTCCGAAAAAAAGACTCTTACTTATTGGAACACTCCGTCAATGTAGCTTGTCTTTTAGTGTCATTCGGTAAGTACTTGGGCTTGGATAAGCCAACGCTAAAACAGCTTGCTGTAGGTGGCATTATTCATGATGTAGGTAAAATTAAAGTCGATGATAAGATCTTGCACAAGCCAGCGAAGCTAACGCCTGAAGAATTTGAACATATGAAGCTACATCAAGTGTTCGCAGGTGAGATAATCCTTCACGTAAAAGGACTTAGTGACGTAAGCCGTGATGTTTGTTTGATGCACCACGAGAAGTTAGATGGCAATGGTTATCCTAGAGGCTTGAAGGGGGAGGAGATTCCAATTCACGGCCGTATGAGCTGTATTGTAGATATCTACGATGCGCTAACGGCTGATCGCTGTTACAAAAAAGGCATGAGTTCTGCGGAAGCGTTTAAAATCTTGTTGAGTCTAACGCCATTTCATTTAGACGCCGACTTAGTTTACAAATTCATTAATTGCATTGGGATGTACCCCGTCGGCTCCATTGTCGAGTTGAACGATGGGCGTGTTGGTATTGTTTGGTCTTCAAATGAATCTCAAGCATTAAAGCCAGAAGTGAAATGTTTCTACTCCCGCAAGTATAAACGATACATTGATGTCACGATGGTGGATTTAAAAACGAGTGCGTACAAAATTGAAAGAGCGATCGCGCCTTCATCGTTAGAGATCGATCCTAAGCCTTTTTATGATTAAGAGAAATAGATAAGCTTATACAACAGGCTTTACATCCTTGCATGTAGATCGTATTTTATTTGCATAACTATCTATTAATTTTTTCTAAGTTATTTAGATGCAAGATGGTTATTAAGACCTCGGCTTCATGGATAGAAACCGGGCGATAAAATAGTTCTATACACAATGGGCTATAAACCTCATTTTGCTGGAAGGGATGCCAATGCAAATAGATACATGGATTTTTTACACTCTTGCTATTCTCGTGCTCACAGCTTCACCAGGACCAAGCTCACTGTTGTGTTTAAGTAAAGGAGTGAGTAGTGGGTTTCGTATTGCTTTCATGACTGCGCTTGGCAGTTTGTCTGCGATTACGATCATCCTTACGCTCTCATTTACCGGGCTGGGAGTTGTCATTGCTTCATCTGAGTTAGTTTTTAATATTATCAAATGGTGTGGCGCCGCTTATTTAATCTGGTTAGGTATTCAAGCGTTGCGCTCATCTCAGACAGATTTTAATAAAACGGCTACGACTCAAAGTTCCGCGACAGCGTTTAGCGCGTTCACTAGTGGTTTCATTGTTGGCGCTAGTAATCCCAAAGCGATAGTCTTTTTCACCGCTTTGTTTCCTCAATTCATAGAACCTTCCGCACCGCTACTGTCTCAATACGCGATTTTCGCGTCTACATTTGTGGTTTTTGAGCTGAGCTGGCTAACATTTTATGCCTTGTTAGGAGTAAAAGCCTCCGATTGGTTGTTTGTCGCTGGAAGAGCGAAGTTGTTCAATCGTTTGACTGGTGGAGTATTTATTGGTGCTGGCGTGATGTTGTCGACGGCAAACCGATAAATAAGACAGACTTCGGTACGCAGCTAGGTTTTTCCCATATAGTAAGTTGGGATGCGCTAATTTAGCTTTGTCTTATTTCCAGAATGGAAATAGACGTTTTGTTTATTTTCATTAGTGGCAACAGCCAAGCAGGAGTAAAATCACGTTACTCTTTAGGGGTAGAGCTCGTATTTTGTCTTGTGGGCTTGTGGTTACTTTGTAGGAATATCTTAGATGACAAGCCTTTCTAAACTACAACAACGTTTTCTAGATATCGCGACCGACGTCTGTCTTTCTCCAAAACAGAAGTCGAGTTTTTTAGCTTTAGAGGCGGAAGCGTGCATTCCTTACATGACCGTATCTCCATCACTGAGACAAGCAATGGATGAAGGCATCATCTGCGATATGTTTGAAGGTCATGCACCGTTTAAACCTCGCTACGTGTTGCCTGATTACGCTAAATTTCTATCGCAAGGCTCAGACTATTTAGAGTTGTCTCCGGCTGATGATTTCGATGATGCGTTTAACATGCTTACCATCATTTACCATCATGTTCCTTCGGTAACGAACATTCCGGTTTACTTAGGTCAGTTAGATGATGTCTTGTTGCCTTACATAGGCGACCTAACAGAGAGCCAGATTTACAAAAAGTTAAAACATTTTTGGGTCATGCTGGATCGCACATTGCCAGATGCGTTTATGCATGTGAATGTCGGACCGACAGACAACATTATTTGTCGCACTGTTTTAAAAGTAGATGCGGAGCTCAAGCAGATCGCACCGAATCTCACCTTTATGTACGACGAGACAGTTACACCTGATGATTTACTTCGTCAAGCGACACAGAACATTTGTGAATGCAGTAAACCGCATATTGCCAATTACCCAATGCACGCGAAAGCCTACAACGGCTCACGCTTTGGTATTGTAAGTTGCTACAACTCGCTTCCATTAGCAGGTGGCTCGAACACATTGGTGCGAATGAATTTAAAAGAAGTTGCAAAACGAGCATCAGACTGTAACGACTTCTTAAACAGTGCGTTGCCTTCTTACCATCGATTAATGGTCGAGCTCATAAACGCAAGAAGCACGCACTTGCATGAAAAATCGAACTTCTTTCAAGGCTTTTTGACGCAAGAAGGGTTGATAAAAGAGTCCTATTTCGCGCCAATGTATGGCGTTTACGGCATGGCCGAAGCGGTAAACCTTCTATTTGAAAAAGAAGGGCAAATAGGGCGATACGGAAAAAATGATCGAGCAAATACTTTTGCTCATGATGTTTCAGCAACACTGGCTAAACTGGTGGACTCAACCCCGGTGAAATATGGTTTAGATGGCAAAGCGCTCTTACATGCACAAGGCGGCATTAGCTTAGATCATGATGTTACGCCAGGTGTACGTCTGCCTTATGGTGCAGAGCCAGACCCTGTCACTTATGTACAAGCAACGGCGAAGCATCATCAGTATTATCGTGCGGGTATCAGCGATATTTTGACGATTGATGAAACGGTGAAATCTAACCCAGAAGCGATGTTCAATTTATGTAAAGGGGCACTAAATGCTGGTTATCGTGAGTTTACCGCGAATGTCACTTCAAATGACTTAATTCGCGTGACAGGCTACATGACCAAACTTTCAGATGTCGCGAAATATGATAAAGAAGGTTCGAGAACCAACACGACGTTTCTAGGTGCAGAAGCAGCAAAAAATACCAAAATTTTAGAACGCTCGCCACGTGTGGTGAGTCATGAAGTAACACCGACTTACACGCAGGCATAAGTTCGGTTTAGGAAAGAACAAGATGTCTAGACGAAGTGGAAGCCTTTTGGCAAAAGTCACTCGTATCCTTCCTTTCTCTTGTGTTGATGGGCCAGGAAATCGTCTAGTCATCTTTCTACAGGGTTGTAACTATCAGTGTTTGAACTGCCACAATCCTCACACGATAAACCATTGTAATCATTGTGGTGAGTGTGTGAGTGAATGTTCAGCAGGCGCATTGAAGTTCGACGAAAACAACAACGTTGTTTGGCTTAAAGAGGAGTGCACCCACTGCGATCATTGTATAGAGATATGTCAGAACCAATCTAATCCAAAAATTACTGACTACTCTGTAGTAACAATGCTCGATTTGATACGCAAACATCGCTTTTTCATCAGTGGTGTTACTGTATCCGGTGGGGAATCTACCTTACAACTTCCTTTCATTATTGAGCTGTTTAAAGGGATAAAACAAGATCCTGAATTACGGCACCTCTCTTGTTTCATCGACAGTAACGGTTCTTTAGCGGTTGCTGGTTGGCAGCGTATTCTACCTTTTCTGGATGGCGCAATGATCGATTTGAAAGCGTGGCAGACGGAGACGCATCAGTGGCTAACTGGGCGTGATAATCATCGTGTATTTAAAACCCTTCAATACCTAGTTGAACACGAAAAATTGTACGAGGTCCGCTTACTGCATATTCCCCAAAAAAGTGATTTAGATATAGAAATCGTAGCAATTGGACGTTACTTGAGTACTCTTCCTGAATCGGTGCTTATACGTTTAAATGCCTTTCAGCATCACGGAGTAGTGGGGGAGGCGTTAACTTGGGATATGTGCTCTCATCATGATATCGAACGCTTAAAATCAGAGCTTCGATGCTACGTGAGTAACCCTGTCACAGTGCCGACAGTACTCACGTAGTACCGTTGTTTATCTATGCTTACGCATCACAGGCATCTAACATGGCGCAGGCGTCGAGTAATTGTTGCTGCAACCATTTTAAAGCGGGATCGTTTAAGCTCGCTTTGTTCCAAACGAGGCTGTAGGCTACCTGTCCGTAATCGAATGGAAGAGCTTGTTCAACCAAACCTTTTGCTTGCATTGCCGCTCTTGCCCAAAGCTTGGAGCATGTGAACAAGTAATCCGAGTGCTGACACATCACCGCAGCTGAACCAAAGTCGGCTACACGCATGGCCAAGTTTCGCTTTGAATGCCTTTGGGTGAGATTTTGCTCAAAATAAGGTTGTGACAGATCTTTATCATGAATACCGATGTGTCTTGCACAAAGGTAACTTTCAACAGATAAGGGTTGCTCAGCGAGTGGGTTCGATGCTCTCATTAAGCAAACCATTTCGTCTTTCAAAATGGTTTTCCAGACCAAGTCTTTATTTTGTGTGGGTGGTTGGCTGAGATCGTGAGGAAGCAACAAAAAATCCACTTGACCTCTTGCTAATGCATCGAAGCTCATTTCCTCTTTCGCATGGACATTCAAGTGCGCGTGGTTGCTCAGTTGTTGGGACAAGTGCTGTAGAACTGGCGCAAAGAGCTCAAATGAACTTTCACGCATTGCTAATGAAAAACTACCTTGATAGTAAGCCGGATTAAAAGAGCCTTGATGTAATAATCCATTCATACTGGAGAGTATGCCATGGATTGATGGGCCTATATGCAGCGCAAATGCTGTCGGCACTAAGCGAGTGCCATCACGGTAAAAAAGGTCATCCTTTAGCGTTTCGCGCAACTGTCCGAGCGTTTTACTGACGCTCGATGGTGTTACACACAAGCGTTCTGCCGCAAGTGTGACGCTGTGAGTGGTTAACAACATATGTAAAACAGTTAGATGTTTAAGGCTTATACGCGAAAGAGCAATGTAGTCCATAAATAGCATGGTTTCTTATGATTTTTGGCAGTATATCAGCATGAAACAAATTTTTACTATTGTTTATCTCGGAAACACGCCTGTTTCTCTTTGAGCTCAATGCATTTAATGGGTTGCATAAGGATTGATGGTGCTTATAAGTCTAGAAATTTATCTTAGTTTTGTTGGACTTTAATGCTTTCATTTATTCAATTCTAAAGCTTCTATGTAATTTTAATCAATTTGGAGGAGTTGATTGATTTGTAAACGAATTAAACTTGTTCCTTGTTAATTAAAATAGATATTGTTTTGTTGATTGTTTGGTGATTTACTCATGATCCCTCAGTAACAAAGGTATAAATAATTAATGGACGACCCCTTTAGTCGACAAAACCCTTCACCATATGTCTTCTTATTATTGGAGACATGCTCATGCTAGAACTTTTTATGCAACCAGAAGCTTGGGCTATTTTCGCCACTTTGTTTGCGCTTGAAGTTGTCTTAGGCGTTGATAACGTCGTTTTTATCTCTGTCTTATGTGAAAGACTGCCGCTGCACCAACGTAAGCTGGCAAGAAGCCTTGGTATTGGTCTTGCTGTTATTGCTCGTATTGGTTTAGTGTTTTCAATCTCTTGGATCATGCAACTGACTCAACCGCTATTTTCTTTGGCGAACCATGCGTTTACCGGAAGAGACGTCATCATGATTGCGGGTGGTGCATTCCTCTTGGCTAAAAGCCTGAAAGAGTTGTGGAGTTGGTTAAATCACAACGAGTCTGCTCACTCAACTCACGCCCGTACTGGTTTAGCGGTAGTTCTGTTGCAGATTGTTGCCGTGGATGCTGTATTCTCGATGGACTCGGTGATAACCGCCGTTGGTTTGACAAGTGATGTCCCACTTATGGTCGCAGCGATTGTTTCTTCTGCTATCGTGATGGTCATGACAGCAGAAAAAATCAATAACCTGGTGTCGTGTTACCCTGGTTTTAAGACACTTGCTTTGTTATTCCTCGTTTTGTTAGGTGGTTTATTGATGGCAGAAGGCTTCGAAATTCATATCAACAAAGGTTATGTGTATTTTGCGATGGCATTCGGCTTAATTCTGGAACTTTGTCATATCCAGTTAAAAAACAAACAACGCCCGACTATTAAACGTCTTAGTCCGTTGCGAGTTCATCCAACCAGATTAGAAGCTCGTCAATAATAAAAGATATTGCCGCTCATATGAGCGGCATTTTTATATTCGTCATCACCTATTTTTACTCTCTTTTTATTTTGTTGTCGTTTCGACAAAAAATCGCATTTGTTGTGGGGTTGAAGATTTTTTATATAGACCGCCCAACTAATATGAGTGAACGACAATAATGGATAAAATGATCGATGCGTTAGCAACCCATGGCTACTACATCTGGGATGATTTTCTTTCTGAACAAGAAGTGGCTCAATTACGAGACTGCATTCCAAGTAACTGGAAAAAAGCGCGTATTGGTCGTAATGACGATGTGACTCGTATTGAGTCAATTCGAAGTGACAAAATTCAATGGTTATCGCCCAATATGGGGCACGCGGTTACTTCTTACTTAGATAAGATGGAAGAAATACGCCAAGAAGTGAACCGTCACTTGTTTCTAGGACTTTTTGAGTATGAAGCTCACTTTGCCAAGTACGAGGAAGGGGATTTCTACCAAAAGCATCTAGATTGTTTTAAGGGCAATGAAAACCGTCGATTGACAACCGTTTTTTACATGAACGAATCTTGGACGGAAAAGGATGCAGGTGAATTGGTGGTTTACGATCTAAATGATAATAAGATAGCAACCATCCCTCCTCAATCGGGACGCTTACTTTTATTCTTATCTGAGCAATTCCCGCATGAGGTTTTACCGACCAATGCTGAGCGGTTCAGCATTGCAGGTTGGTTCAGAATCAATGGTGTGCGAGACAATGTACTTGATATTGCAAAATGATTGGTTTGCAACCTGCACAAAATCAGCATAGGGCGTAGATACGCCCTTTATCGATTAAACATTAGTTGATAGCTCGTAACACTCGGTCATGTTTCGCTCTAGCACTGCATAGACGTCAGAACAAAGTTCTTGTTTAGCGACTTGCTCGCCCATAATCGCGGCGATTTGTGCTTGAGCCATTCGTCCTCGGTAGGGACGGTCCTGAGACAGAGCTTGAAAAACATCGGCAACCGCGACAATACGTGATGGTACATCGAGTTCGTCTCCTGTTTTATGATAAGGATAGCCAGAACCGTCCAAACGCTCGTGATGATTAGAGGCCCACTCCGCTATTTTAGCGTTGGGAAACACTTTGTGTAATGCGAGCTGAGTATCAATTGTATGGCGTTTAATACGCGTATACTCTTGTTTATTAAGAGAGCCTTCTTTATGAAGAATCTCATCTGGTGTTTTTAACTTTCCGATATCATGCACCAACCCAGCAATAAATAACATCTCTTGGTCGTGCTCACAGAACCCAAGCTTGATGGCTAGATACCGAGATAACTCCGCCACTTTTTGCGAATGTTGATAAGTAAATGGGCTTTTTGCGTCAACAATTCGAGCGATAAACATGCCCAAACTATTCATATCTTGGATGGTGAGCTGTTTTTGAAGCCAATCAATGCTTTTAAAGTTTAATCCGATGGTTTCTATATTTTCAGACTCCATCGCGAACCAAAATGCGTCGGTCATAACGAGCTTAACCATTGCCTTAGCCATGTCTGGATTAAACAAAGTTCCAGCGTTTGCCATGATGCATTCTGCAATTAGTTCTTCATGAAGTGTGACAATGTCACAGTGGCAGTTCATGACGTATTTGGAACGCATAAAATCGAGACGATCGGCTAAATAGAGTAGGGCAGCGACCTCTTTTTCAAAAGGCGGTAAATCAAGATATTTTAGTTCACTCCAATGTGTATGGTGGTAAAGAACAGGTGTCGCAAACTGACGCAACAAACGACACTGCTTGAGGCTTCGGTATCCTCTTAAGCAATGTGTTTTTACATCTTGTGGCACCAACTCCTCAAGTAACATTTTATGTTCTTGTGTTTCGGAGACCCCACAATCGTGGATCATCCCTGCGAAGTAGCAAAACTCCGCTTTTTCTGGTTCCCAGTTCATGACCCGAGCACATTGGTAAGCGATGTAAGCGACACGATGGCTATGGTGCGTATCATCAACACCGACATAGTCGAGTGCTCGAGCAACCCAGATAAGTGCTTGTTTCAGATCGACTTCAAAGCCCATGTCCGTATGGGAATGGCAAGAATGATTCATGGTTTATACCGACATTGCTAATTAGCCCACGCTAAACCCAAATCAGAAGGTGATAGGAAAAATTGGGTACGACAGCGAATAGACCCCAAAAAGGTGGGCGTTTAGACATAGTTTTGATTATGGGCGGGATAATAATCCTAGTTGCATAATAATATCACCTGAAGCTCATGGTTAAGAGTCAGATATTTGAACTAAGTATAAGTTTTGAAAGATTATTGTTGCTCTTGTTGACTTATTTGAAAACGACAATAAATCATGATGTAACGCATTCTTATTTTTATTTTTGTAAATCGTGTTCGGGCTCAACCAGAGACACACGGTATTGATGTGTGATTAACAGAATTTATATTGTTGCTTTTGAAGGCAAAAAATAAGAAGACTTCTTCGAGGCTCGCTCTGTAACTAACAGAGTAATAGGTAAAGCAGCTTGTTAACTACATGACAATAGAGCGTCGTTGAAAACATTTTCTCTGTAGCTCATGTCGTTGAGGAAAGATAATAAAATGGTACGGTTTCCCAGTGATGCTAGCCCTTTTAGTGAGATAAGTTTATTGAAAATGTGTGATTGCAAAGTAAGCATAGGTAGTAAAAGTAGCTAGAATGATAGCTCTAAATGAAAAGGATTTCGTATGTTGAAGCATCGTTTATACCGGAGTTACACCGCTGGGTTAAAAATTGCAGCCCATATCCTTCCTATGCCGAGACCAACCTTGTTTTCCGGCCCTGGTTCGATGAATGAGCTATTAGAATCGATGACCGAGCTGGGATTTAAACGCGTTTTGTTAGTTACCGACGAAGGGTTAGTCCAAGTCGGTATTGTAGATAAGGTGCTTGAGGCAGCAGCACAACTCGATTTACAGTTAGATGTTTTCTCGCAAGTTAAGCCCGATCCTACCTATGATCAGGTTGAGAGCGGTCTAGAGGCTTATCATCGTTTTCATTGTGAGGGCATATTAGCTTTGGGTGGCGGCTCTGCAATGGATTGTGCAAAAGTCATCGCTGCGAAAGTTACCAATAAACGGCCAATAAAAAAATTAGCTGGACTATTGAAGGTATGGCGAATGCCAGCGCCGCTTTTTGCTATTCCAACAACGGCTGGAACCGGAAGTGAAGTTACTATCGCTGCGGTCGTGTCAGATCCCTCCTCACACATTAAAACCCCTTTAATGGATCCAAAGTTGGTGCCACTAATGGCAGCTTTAGATGCGAATTTAATGATTGGTTTACCTCCTAAGATCACGGCTGATACTGGCGTTGATGCATTAACCCACGCTATTGAGGCCTATGTATCGAAAAACGCTACTCAAGAAACGATGGCTTATTCGGTTGCCGCTATTAAACTCATTTTTAAATATCTTCCTAGGGCTGTGATGCAAGGGGATGATGTCGAAGCTCGTCATAAAATGGCTATGGCATCCTATTACGCGGGTTTAGCATTTACCAAAGCGAGTTTGGGTTATGTTCATGCCTTTGCTCACACATTCGGTGCGAGATATGGAATACCTCATGGTATGGCAAACGGATTAGCCTTGTTGCCTGTGCTGCGCTTTTCATTATCAGAGATTGAGCCTCAACTAAGAAAGCTCGATGAGTTGACGGCCGAGGGGCAGTTAGGTAACGCAAGTGCTCAGCATTTTTTGGCGAATCTGGAGTCCTTGTTTTCAACTATTGATATTGAGCAAACCAGTGCGCTCATTCAACGTGAAGATGCTGATGCGCTTGTTGATTTAATTCTGAAAGAGGCGCACTGGAATTACCCTGTTCCCAAGTTCATGAACAGGGAAGAATGCACACAGTTATTGTTAAATATCAGTAGGGTGTAAGTTATAGTTTACATGTGTGGTTTTTTATCCTTACACTTTGCTTGATCTTCTGCTAAAGATCCTACAATATCGACGGCAATACAAATATGGTGTTGGTTTCGGTCCGCCGTTGCCCGATCTAATACTGATAATTTCTAATAAAGTGTAAAGATTAATATACAATGAGTCGTTCTAAAGTATTCGGTAGTACGCTAATTATTGCGGGCACTACAATAGGCGCTGGTATGCTAGCGCTTCCACTTGCCTCTGCCGGCATTGGTTTTTCAACTTCAATTATCATCATGCTAGGTTTATGGGCTCTGATGGCTTTCACTGCCTTACTTATGCTTGAGCTTCATCAACATGCGGAGAGTAGTGCTACACTTCATACTTTGGCGAAACAGATCCTAGGTCAAAAAGGCAAGTGGGTGGCAAGTTTTGCGATGTTGTTCCTTTTCTACTCGTTGTGTGCAGCGTATATCGCTGGCGGTGGTGCTCAGTTCGGAGACCGCCTTGCACAATGGTTTGACCTCGATATTTCAGGGCCTACATCAACGATAATCTTTACCTTAATTGTGACTTTAGTTGTGACAGTGGGTACCGGTACGGTCGATAAAGTAAACCGAGTACTGTTCGCGATGAAGCTCATTGCGATGGTTGCGGTGCTTTCTTTTCTTGCTCCAAACGTTACGGAATCTTACTTGTTAAGTATGCCAATCGAACAAGGCCTTGTTGTAGCGGCGATTCCGGTGATCTTTACTTCGTTTGGTTTCCACGGAAGTATACCTGCAATTGTGAATTACTTAGACGGTGACACTTCTTCTTTACGCAAAGCCGTTATTATTGGTTCGACGATTCCACTCGTTATTTATATCTTTTGGCAAATCGTGACGTTGGGTGTGGTTAGCCAAAGTACGCTTGTTGAGAACGGAGGGTTGAGCGCACTGATTGGTCAACTATCTCAGACAGTACACCAATCAAATTTGGGTAGCATTGTTGGTGTGTTTGCTGACTTGGCATTGTTGACATCGTTCCTTGGCGTGAGTTTGGGTCTATTCGAATTTTTGGGTGATACCATCAAAGGAAGTAACGATAAGCCTAATCGTTTGATTGCGGCACTAGTGACGTTTACTCCACCGCTAGGCTTCGCACTTTTCTATCCTCAAGGCTTTATTATGGCTTTGGGCTATGCAGCGATTGCCTTAGCGATTTTAGCCATCTTTTTGCCTTTGGTTATGGTGATCAAGGTTCGTAAATCGGATGATTTTACTGGGGAGTACCGCGTCGCTGGTGGTCAAGGTGCGCTAGTGATAACGGGCATCGCTGGCACTGGCATCGTATTCGCTCAGGTGTTAATTACGCTGGGTGTGCTTCCTGCTCTAGGCTAGTTGTTTAGAACGTTCTTTGAATAACCTCTAGTTACTGAATCCATCGTAATCAATCTGTATTGTTAGGCCAACGAGTTTCGCTCGTTGGCTTTTTTAATCTGGATCAAATTACCGTAAGATATCCGGTGAAAAAATTGGTAGAAATGTGCTTTTATTTCGTACACTTAAGTTGTGGTATATCGATAATTTAAGTGGAGAAAGCCGCTCAAAATACCATTGAATTGACAACACAATGAGCTTCTCTTGTTTCTCTGCTTGGGTGTGGAGGTGAAGTATGGCGCACCGGAGTTTTTACCCGTTTGCAAAACCGCTTAATGAGCAACTGCAAACGCTAAAAGGCAGGATGCAGGCGCACTTGCCATGTATTGATAGGGTGTCATTTGCAAAATATCACCCAGACCAAGATGTGCTCAAATCATTTGCAGAAAGTGAGTTCGACACTTGGTGTTTAGCCCATCACGAATCAGCATTTCGTAAACTCCACCACCTCAATATTGCCTCCAAAAACGCGGTTCCTCGTATCGTCGAAGACCTTCATGATATTAATCACTGTCCTCGGGTTCAAATTTTACTCAAACATGGATATCAGTCGTCGGCTGCTATTCCTTGTTATGACAACAAAGCTTTTACTGGTTTTGTGTTTTTAAATTCCACTCAGCCCAATGCGTTTAGCTTAGAAGCGTTGAATAGTCTTAAACCTTATTTCGAAATGATTCAATTTGCGGTTGAATCAGAGACTCAAGTAGTCAATGCGATAGAAACGCTAGCGAACCGAATGCAATGTATGATGCCAGGCTATTCACCTGAGTATTACGCGCATACCAAACGCATGAAGTACTACAGTCAAATTATCGCAACGCAGTTAGCGGATCGTTATCACCTGAATGACGAAATGGTCGAAGATATTGGTATTTTTGCTCAGTTCCATGCGCTCGGTGATAGTCAGCTGCCAGTTGAAATTGCTAGCCGCCGAACAAATTACTCTCAAGAACAAGAGGCGATATTGATTCAACATATTGAGCGTTGTATCGATTCAGCGGATGACATAGTTGCCCGTATCGGAAATCCGGTTCACCCGAGTGTGACTTTGTTTTTGCAGATGGTTACTTATCAGTACGAAAACTTAAATGGCACTGGTTATCCTTATGGTTTAACCAATGATGATATACCAATCGCCGCGCAAATTACGGCTGTCGCGAATGCCTTTGATTTTATGACAACGCACCATCCGTACAGACAAGCGTGGTCCATCCCATACGCATTGTTAGAACTTGAAAAATGGGTATATCAGGGATGGTTATCTCGAGAATGTGTTGATGCTCTGCGAGAGCATCAAGGTTATATAAAGCAAATCATCCACAAATATCCCGAGCACTATACAGGCTTGGGGTTAATGTGAAGAGCAGTAACAAAGTTGAAATATTGACGAGGAGGAATATTTAAACAATACTGTTTTTATATACAGTAATAAGTTTGGAGGTGAAGTATGTTGTGGGAAACCCTTGAAAGAGTAAACCGCTTACGCCAACAAGCACTTGCAAATCCTGAGTTTGTTGAGTCGGCAAAAGAGCACGAACAAGCACTTCAGGAGCAAGAATACCATTATCAAACTAAGAAAAAGCGTTCAGCCAAAGACAAACAAGGTAAAAAGTCGCTGGCCGATATCTATAAAGAAGTAGAGTTTGGCGCTGACGCTCGTCATTAATGTATTCACTGCGGCATTTTTCATTTCTTCATACGCTGCAGTATTCGTTCAAATTTATTCGAGAGCAGTGTGAGACCGCTGCTCTCGTTGACCTGCCTATAATTTACTAATGAAGTTCAGCAGAGCAAATTATCACTAACACTTAGCAATTCTCTCAATGATCTTGTTTATGTAATGATAATGACAACGGTTTGCATTTGTATCTTTGTTGTTATATAAAACCTCCCTTATTAATCGTTCTGTTGAATAAGAACGGCAAACGTGATCAACGAATGAGAGCTTTGAATAACTGTTATTCGTAAATGGCTATTAGGTGAAGTAGGGATGTTGGAAGCTAAAGCACTCCAGTTTGAGATTGAAGGCAAGTCATTGCTAAAAGCGTTTGATGTGACATTTGAACCCGGAAAAACATACGCCCTTGTTGGACACAATGGTTCAGGAAAATCCACATTGTTAAAGTTGCTGGCACAGCAACAGCAATACACAGCTGGTGACGTGGTTCTGCATGGAACGAGCATTAACGATCTCTCAGCGAAAAAATTCGCCCAACATATTGCCTACTTGCCTCAGCATCTTCCGGTGACCGACAGTATTTTAGGTCGAGATTTAGTCGGTTTTGGTCGTTATCCATGGCATGGTTTACTTGGACGTTTGAGTAAGAAAGATCACGACATTGTTGAAGAAGCAATGGCGATGACAGGCACACTAAAATACGCAGATCGCTTAGTGGACACGTTATCTGGAGGAGAGCGTCAACGTGTGTGGCTAGCTATGCTGTTAGCCCAAAAAACCGAGTATTTGCTTCTTGATGAGCCTTTGTCTGCGCTAGATATCAGCCATCAAGTAGATATGTTGAAGCTTATCTCTAAACTCAGTCAAGAACTGGGTTTGGGCGTTATTATCGTATTACACGATATCAACTTGGCTGCACGATTTTGCGACTACATCGTTGCATTACATCAAGGTGATTTGATTGCACAAGGCAATGTTGAACAGGTGTTTACTGAACCTAAGTTGAGGGACATATATGGGATAGAGATGATGATCTCTGACCACCCTGCGGGTTATCCGGTGGCGATGCCAAGCTAAAGGTTGGAATAATGAGCAGTACAAACACTCGACTTAAACACTTCTCTTTCGCTCTCTCACTTAGTGCGCTTTTGGTCAGTTCTTTTCAAGCACTAGCTGACGCATCACCTCGGGTGATGTCGGTTGATTGGACACAAACTGAAACGATGTTGGCGTTAGGGGTCGTACCTGTAGGCGTTGCTCAAGGGCAAGATTACGATGCTTGGGTAAAATCGCCACCGTTACCACCTCAAACGAAGGATGTAGGGTTAAGAACTCAACCCAATATAGAGCGCATTTACGAGCTCAGACCTGATCGTATTTTTATTGCCCCGTACTTCTCCTCAATGAAGCATCGCTTAGTTGATATCGCCCCGGTTACCACCATTGACTTATATGAAAGCGGGATTACGGATTGGTCGGTACTTACCAGTTTCACTCGGAGGTTTGGTGAAGAGCTGGGAAGAGAGGCGGAAGCAGAGGCGCTTATCCAACAATATGAAAAACGTTTGTCTTTATTAAAACAGCGTATAAATAAAGGCCAGCCGCCACTTCTAATGATTCAGTTTATGGATACAAAGCACGTTCGTGTTTTTGGTCAAAATAGTCTTTACTCTCAGGCTATCGAAAAGATTGGGCTGAGTAATGCATGGAATGAAAAGACGAATAGCTGGGGCTTTAGCCTAGTTGGCATCGACAAGTTAGCTGGCATAAAAGCTCAAATTGTTATCGTAGAGCCATTACCTTACGGTGGAGCGGAGCAGCTCTCTCAAGACCCATTTTGGCAATATGTTGTTCAACAATCTGGTGAAAAGGTCATGCAAGTCGCACCCGTTTGGAGTTTTGGTTCTATGCCTTCAGCTCTCCGTTTCGCAGAGTTAGTTACGGCGAGTAAGGTCGAGGAGTTAACACAATGAAAACGATGCCTTTAAGCTTTGTGGTGTTACTTTCGGCATTTACCTTTTCTATTGGTGCTTTCCAATTGTACCAAGTAAGCTCATTTTCGTTGGCTCTAAGCAGTTTATGGGAGCCTAACTTTCAATCTATCGATTCTGTTTTACTTCACTTTAGCTGGTGGCCTCGAGTCTTCACCACGATTATATCTGGTGCTGGATTAGCGGTTGCTGGGGTATTGATGCAGCAAGTGCTGCGTAACCCTCTCGCTTCACCCACGACACTTGGTGTGGCGAGCGGTTCAAGTTTTGCTTTGATGTTAGCTACGCTATTCGCACCTTGGATGTTGGATATCGCGCCTAATTTGGTTGCTCTCATCGGCGGTGTGATATCGATGGGGTTGGTGATGCTGTTGTCATGGCGACGAGCGTTATCTCCAACGGTTGTCGTCGTTTCTGGGTTAGTGATAAACCTGTACTTTGCATCATTAAGTACGGTTATTCTGATGATGAATACCGAAAAGCTGAATGGGTTAATGATATGGGGAGCCGGTTCGCTTGTTCAGAGTGGATGGGGAGATTTCTCGTATCTTGCCCCTCGAATCGCACTTGCTACGGTCGTTGCATTTGTGATTGCAAAGCCGTTAAGTCTGTTGGAACTCTCCGAGCAAGGTGCCAAGAGTTTAGGTGTCTCGTTAGCTAAGTTGCGTTTTGTCTGTCTTGGGCTTGCGGTGTTAATCACTTCTTGGGTGGTTTCTGCCGTAGGAATCATCGGTTTCATCGGGTTAGCGGCGCCAGCGATTACTCGATTGATAGGTATCAATAAAATCCAGCATAAGCTTTGGGTATCAATGCTGATTGGTGCCATGTTATTGACTTTAACCGATTTGGTTATTCAGCAACTGCCAGGGCTAATGGCGAGTTTTATACCAACGGGAGCAGCAACGGCTGCATTGGGCGCTCCGTTACTGTTATGGCTGTTACCTCGTTTATCACAAAAGACGCAGGGCCATACTCAAACAGTGTTAACTCGACATCGTGAACATGTTTACAAGCTAAACCCTAAAGCGATCTCATTGGCGTTGATCGGCACGTTAATTTCTGTTGTTCTTTTTGCCACGGTTGCTGTGCAAAATGAAGGGTGGGCAAACTTATTTTCTAGCCAAAATTGGATTTTTTTGGAGTGGCGCGCACCTAGATTATTTGCAGCAGCAATTGCGGGGGCAATGTTAGCGATTGCTGGAACCATGATTCAACGCCTAAGTGGAAACCCAATGGCAAGTCCTGAAGTGATCGGTATCAGTTCAGGGACAGCGATGGGATTGATCATCGCGATGTTTACTGGGTTTGGTTCGTCAATTTTCACTCTTTCTCTAGGCGGGCTCGTAGGTGCATTAGCGACGGTATTAGTCATTGTGCTGCTAAACCGTAAGTCAGGCTTTCAGCCGGAGCGTATTTTGTTGACTGGTATTGCGATAACCGCACTGATGAATGCAATACAGAGCTTTATTCTAGCCACTGGTGACCCAAGAAGTTATCAAGCATTGGCTTGGTTGTCAGGGTCTACCTACTATGTCTCGGTTGAAACGTTACTCCCGTTGTCTTTATCTGCGCTTGTCTTTATAGGGTTGAGTTTTCTCTGCGTAAGATGGCTAGATATTCTTCCTGTCGGTGCCGCTTCCTCTAAAGCGCTTGGAATTCGAGTTGATCGTTCACGCGCAACACTGCTTCTTTTAGTTGCTTGTCTCACGGTCAGTGCGACATTGGTTGTTGGTCCGATTAGCTTTGTTGGGTTGTTGGCTCCGCATTTAGCTCGCTTATTTGGTTTTAACAAAGCGTCACAACACATGTTATGCGCCGCGATACTGGGGGCAGGGGTGATGTTGTTGGCTGATTGGTTGGGGCGACAGGTCCTTTACCCGCAAGAAATACCAACAGGGCTTATGGCGTCTCTCATTGGCGGTTTGTATTTAATGTGGGGTTTACGCCGCTTATAGAGATGAGCTAAGCCTCAACCAAGAAAGTACTTATACAAATAAGCACTCGTAGTGGCATTCGTAACCTATGCGAGTGCTTTATGCAAAACCTCTGGTTTGTCTTTTACGGAAACAACTGGCGATGCCGTAACTCGCTTTTCTTTCAGCGGTCGCTGAAGTCATGAAGGGTTGGTTTGGCTGCCGACAAAAAGGAGAAGAATATGACTCGGCAGTTTATGCTGACACCAACGTCGATGGCGGTTGTATTAGCTTTATCAACGCCAAATGTCTTGGCTCAGGAAGATGAAAATATAGTTGTGATTGGACAGCAGCAAGACAGTGCAGTTGGTCCGGATTTTAGTTATCTCGGAGCGAAGAGTCGGGCAGCGACGAAAACTGATATTGCTATCAATGAGACTCCAAGAGCGGTGTCTGTTGTTACGCGAGAGCAAATGGATGATCGTGCCTCTATTAGCATTTCTGACGCGCTACAGTACACACCAAGCATTCAAACCAATTATTTTGGCGAAGATAACAAGCAAGATTGGTTTATTATTCGTGGTTTTAAACAGGCGAACAGTGGGTTGTATCAAGATGGTACCCGTTTATATTCTTCTGGCTTCTATAGTTGGCAAATAGATCCGTTTGCGTTAGAGAGGGTTGAAGTTTTACGTGGTGCAGCGTCTGTTCTTTATGGGCAAAACCCTCCAGGTGGGGTTATCAATCTTGTCAGTAAGAGACCTCAATTTGATGGGGGGTCAGGACTTGTATCTTTGGAGTACGGTTCTGAAGACCGTAAACAACTTTCTCTTGACGTAAACTCTGAGGTGAGTGAGCAGCTAGCTTTTCGCTTTCAAGGGTTAGCGAGAAAAAATGGGACGAGAATTAGTGGGGTAGAAGCAGAGCGCATTCTTTTCTCTCCATCGATGACGTACAAATTTAATGAGACGTCTGAAATTACCTTTCTAGCGAGCTATCAAAAAGACGACTCAGATCCTTATCTGCAATTTTTGCCAGTTGAAGGAACGTTAACGCCAAACAAAAATGGAAAGATCAGTGATAGTTTAGCGATAGGCAATCCTAACTGGGAGACGTTTGAGCGTGAGCAGGTGTCTTTAGGCTATGAGTTTTCTCATGCATTTAATGATACCACTTCATTTGCTCAAGCAGCTCGTTACAGCGAAATGGATGTTAAGCTAAGACAAATGTATTCGTACGTTTACTCGGCTGACGTGCCTGCGTTGGGGCCGGTTTTGGACCCATCAAATGAACGCAAAACCATACTTCGGGGTGCTTCAACAGAAGATGGGTCATCTGATGCTTTTAATATCGATAATCGTTTGATGCACCAAGTAAATTGGCGAAGTGTTGAGCATAACTTGATGTTGGGCATAGATTTTCAAATGATCAGTATCGATGGTAAAGATTTTGCCAATGACCCTATCGTTGCTAATGGTAATGCATTATTAAACACACCAATGGGAGCTTTGCCCGATCCTAGGTTTAATGTATTTAATCCTACTTATTCGGATAACATAATGTTACTCGATCCGAATACGCTACAACCATTGAGCGAAACCGATAAACAAAGAACGAAAATCGATAATCAGCAGCTCGGCGTCTACTTTCAAGATCATATGCTGATCAACGATAAATGGGCGATGTTATTGGGCGCACGTTACGACGATACAAGTAATGAAGTACATAATGTTACCACGGGTGCTCGCACGAAAGTCGATCATGGAGAGTGGACGTTTAGCGTGGGAACGGCTTATATTTCTAATTCTGGCTTCACGCCATACTTTAGTTACTCTCAGTACTTTGATCCAATTATTCAAGAAGACAGCAATGGTAAGCCAGCGAAGCCTGAAAGCGGTGATCAATTTGAAATCGGTATGAAATACCAACCGGATTCATTTGATGGCTATTTCAATATTGCAACGTATCGGGCAACAAAAGAAAACTTGGCTCGTATCTACTTGAGTGAATTAACGCAAATAGGAAAAATAGAAAATAACGGCGTTGAGTTTGAAGCTGTAGCTAATGTGACACCATCCTTAACATTGATCGGGAACATTGCGTACGTTGATGCAGAGATAAAAGAAGACATCAATAAGGCATGGGTTGGCAAAACACCTTCCCAAGTGGCGAATACCGTATCATCAGCTTGGGCACATTATCGTTTCTTTGATGGACCTCTTGATGGCTTTGCTGTTGGCTTAGGCGCGCGCTATACAGGTGAGTCATACGGAGACAATGAAGAGAGACTAAAAGTACCAAGTTATTTCTTAATGGATGCGACGGTCAGTTATCGAATCGGCGATTACAAGCTACAAGTCGCAGCTAAAAACATCGCGGATAAAAAGTACATAGCGACATGTGATGGTTTTTGTTGGTATGGCGACCGACAAAATGTTATTGCAAGTTTAACTTACGACTGGTGAGTTAACGTATAAATAAACACCCCTAACTTTAGGGGTGTTTATTTAGAAATCGGCTTTACGGACAAAGTGCGGGTTTTTGTACTTTTTCTGCGGACCAAACGATGATACGACAAGTTTGTTCCATAATGTTTTGTCAAACTCACCCTTTGGAATCGAAGGGTAGAGGGTTTCCTCTTCTTCTCTTGCAAAGTTCATATATTGTTTCTTTTTAATTTGATTGTACTTTTTGGCGATCTGGTTATGTTTTCTTACCCACTCCAGCTTGTAATTGTGGAGCACTTTTTCACCATCTTCGAGACTCATTCGAGATAGGAACAGTCGCTTGTATGAGACCTTTCTGTCCAGCATTGTGCGCATAACGGTTTGGATATATTTACCGTGATGCGTAATGGTAATGTCGTTTTCATCAACAGGAGTGACACACCAGCCTTTAGGTAAAAAGTCTGGCTTCTTAAATTGCTTATTACGCTCCATTAGCGCCTGATGTAAAACTAAATCAGAGGTGCCGCGGAACGTCTTTTGCCATTTACCGATACGAATTTGAATCGAACCAGGCAAGCGATAGATGTTAGTAAACTTATCTTTGTCCATGGACTTGTGTCATGAGATTAATGTGCATAATTAGAAAGCGGAATTCAGCCCAATGCCACAGGCAGTAGACTTAAGTACCGTACGATTTTACAACGACCTTGCGTGATATAGCGAGGGGTTATGTCAATAATAGGTAAGAAATAGAAAATTAGTTCACATTATGAAGAAATTGGAAGCTTACAAGGCTAAATTTTGAAGTTACACCAATTATGCCCATGCCGACTAAATAAAAGAAGGCACGGGCATAAAATCACACCGCTTCTTCGAGTTGCTTGGTGTCTTCTTCAATCTGTTGTAGGTGTCGGTTTGCTTGCTGTAACTGATACATTTGAGCATAACGACCATTTTGCGTTAAGAGTGCTTTGTGTGTGCCTTTCTCGACTAACTCCCCATGATGAAGAACAATGATTTGGTCTGCATCTAAGATAGTTGAAAGCCGATGAGCAATAACAACGAGCGTCATGTCTTGTCTGAGGACCGCCAAGCTCTTTTGGATTAAAGCCTCTGTTCCTGAGTCAATATTTGCGGTTGCTTCATCTAATATCAATATCTTAGGTTTTACCACAAGCACACGTGCTAACGCCAAAAGCTGTTTCTGACCTGCAGATAAATTAGTTTCGCCTTGACCTAACTGCGTGTCTAGCCCGTTAGGGTAACGATGAATTTGTTCTGCCAAACCTACCTTGTCTAACGCATCCCATATTTGATTGTCATCAACCGCCCGACTGAGAGAGATGTTTTCTCTGACTGAAGCAGGGAGAATATGTGGATCTTGTTGAACCATTGCCACATCTTTGCGAAGTACGTCTTTCCCTAATGTTTTAAGTGGACGACCATCTATGAGCAGTTCACCACATTGCGTTGGATAAAAGCCCATTAACAGTGACGCTAATGTGCTTTTACCGCTTCCTGTATGCCCGACAAGCGCGATAAAGTCTTGGTGGTTGGCCTTCAACGAAATGTCTTTTAGGACGTCCTGTTTACCATCGTAGCTAAATGTGAGGTCTTTAAGTTCGATAGCACCTGACCTTAATGGTTGATGATCGCCCCCGTAAGTTTGTTCTTTCGCATCAATCAATTCAAAAACACGTTCGCTTGATACTAACGCCTGCTGAAGTAGAGCAAGTTGCTGAGTCATCTCAATTAGTGGTTCAGTAACTCGCGCAAGATAACTGATAAATGCATACAGTACCCCCACACCAATCAACTCAATACCATTAAAACCAAAGATCGCAACCAAGCAAAGCAACGCAAGACCAGCGAGCAAATCCATTAAGGGTCTTAGCAGATAGCCGTTTAGCCGAATCACTCGTTTAGATGCCACCAGATGCTCTGCGGTTAGCTCGTTGAACTGTTTATTAAAACGCTCTTCTTGTTGCATTAATTGAATGACACTCATCCCTTGAATGGATTCACTCAGATTCGCATTTATATCAGTCAATAGGTCACGCATCTTTCGGTAGCTTTCTGTACTTAGCTGCTTAAACAAGTACATAAAGCCGATGACGATCGGCAGCAATACAAGCACAACGAGTGTGAGCTTCCAACTCATGAAAAACATAACGCCAAGCATTACGACAATCATGACCACGTTTTTCACCACGGTCGCGATCAAAAGCTCATAAAATTGCTGTAAAGATTCCGTATCGTTGGTGATTCGCGACACCAATTTTCCAGCAGGCGTGTAATCAAACGCAGATAACGGCTGCTTAATCACGCCAGAAAATACTTGCTTACGAATCGCTTTGATCGTGTTAGCCGCGACAATGCTAAATTGCAATGACTGAAAATACTGGAATGTTGCCGATACGATCTGAAGAGCGATATAACCTACTGCTAGCGAAATCAGAACATTTTGTGAATAGTCACCTTTAGCGATGTGCTCATCAATGAAATATTGAATCAACCAAGGGCCGCCGGCGCTAGCTAACGCTGCAATAAACAGCAAGGCGAGTCCTTTAATCATTGGCTTTGGTTGAGATAATGGGTAAGACATTAACCGTTTAAACGTGCTGGTCTGGTTCATTCATTATTCCTCCATCGCCTGTTCTAGTTTTTGGTACTCGAACATTTCGGCGTACCATCCCTGATGCGCTAATAAAGCGCTATGTTGCCCACGTTCAGTAATGTGGCCGTGATTCAAGACAATGATCTCGTCTGCTGCTTCCAATGCGGTGAGGCGGTGTGCAATAACGATTAGGGCTTGATCACGGTAGTGTGTTTCCAAATTCTTAAGGATTTGATGTTCGGTCCGTCCATCAACAGCGGAAAGTGCATCGTCCAAAACCAACACTTGGGCATTCAGCAGCATAGCGCGTGCTATCGCAATACGTTGTTTTTGCCCGCCGGAGAGTGTAATGCCTTTTTCACCAACTTCTGTTTGGTAGCCTTCAGGAAACTTCTCAATATCGTCATGTATACAGGCTAACTTTGCTGCTCTATAGACTTCTTCTTTCTCTGCATTAGGGTTGCCTAAGGCAATATTGTCGAAGATAGATTTGGAGAATAGAAACGGACTTTGGTTAACGACAGCAAAACGGTTGCGCCACTGTGGAAGTAGGGCATCCTTGATCTCGACATCACCGAATTTAATTGAGCCGTTTTCTAAATCATGTTGACGCAAAAGTAGTGTTAACAGGGTCGATTTTCCGCTTCCTACAGGCCCTGCAACTCCCAACATTTTTCCGGGTTCAAGTTCGATGTTTACTTCCGTCAAAGCGGGCGGTAAATCACTAGACCAGTGGAAATCGTCGATATCAATTTTCAACGGAAGTGGTTTATTTTCTATTGGCTTATTGCCACTGATAATTTCTGGCTTTTCATCAAAGATCTCTTGTAATCGGTTCCATGCAGCAGAGCCTCTTTCTAAAATGTTAAATAGGAATGCGAATGCCAGCATCGGCCATATCATCAACCCTAAATACATCGTAAATGCGGTCAGATCACCAAGCGTGATCTCACCTTTATCAACAAGGTAAGCACCAGCAGCGACACTAAGAAGGAAAGAAAGACCGATGGTTAACTGAATTGCCGGGTCAAATCTAGCATCGACTCTTGCGACAGCGATGTTCTTTTCGCCAGTATCATCCACAACCTCTTCAAAACGTTGCTGCTCTTGGTTTTCTAATCCGAAAGCACGCAGCATTCGCACGCCATTAAGTGACTCTTGTGTCATGTCTGACATGGTAGAAAAGGCTTCCTGAGCGACACGAAAGCGTTGATGTAGGATACGCACAATAAAGAAGATGATGATGGCAAGAAATGGCATTGGAAGAAGCGCCATTACGGTGAGCTTCCAGCTTACTTGCGTTACCATAATGATTAAAACCGCAATACCAGTGATCAAAGAGTCTGCGGCGGTTAAAACCCCTTCGCCGGCAGTCATAACGATATTACGCACATCATTAGTGCCACGAGCCATCAGATCCCCCGTCTTGTAACGTTCAAAAAAACGAGGTGGCTGTGTCGATAAATGCCTATATAGACGGTTACGTAGAATGGTCCCGAGCTCCCAGCTTGCGCCGAAAAGCCAAATTCGCCATAAGATGCGACACCCATAAATAGTAAAGATCAGTACAGTTAACCCTGAGAGCCATAGAATCAGCGTATTTGTATCTAAAGTGTTGTCTACGACGCCATCAACTATGATGCCAACTGCTTTGGGCGGAACAAGCTGTAGTGCTGATATAACAGCGAAAAGCAGAATGGATCCGACATAGTGCCTCCACTTTTGTTGGAAATACCAACGTAGCTGCCAGAATATTCTCATTACGCCTCCCGCTTTAAATTATTGAATTTGTTATAGAACTATTATTGAGCGAAATGATGAGTTTACAAGCACAAGTTATAGGCGGGTTTAAAAACGATAGATTGTTTCAATTATAGCCATGTGTCGGCGCAAATTACTGGTTTTATCTCTATGAGCTCATTGTGCGACGACATTATGTGAAATAGTTGTTAATGATGGTTTTGGAGCCATTACCTTGCAATAACGATGAAGACACCAAAAGTAAAAGTGTTACTGCCACTCTCTATGGGAATTAGCAATCGTCAGTTTGTATTTTGTATTTCACTTGGCCACCAGGAGTTTCTGGGTAGTAAACTTCGACATAACACATATGTTCTGGACCAACAGGCTTGTTTGCAAAACCAATAAGGAAGTAGGGCTCGTCTGGGCTATCTACCCCATACCAAGTGTTGATAGTGAGTTGCGGATCAAAGCCTGCTAGCTCTTTTGCTGGAATAACATTTTTGATAAATCCAAAGTAACCAATTAGGTCGTTATGGCCGTCATTATCTAGATCAATGTTATATTGTATGCCGCCATCTACTGTCTCTTGAGATTGAATCACTGCTTTGGTGTAGACAAAGTTGTTGGCGGTCATGAGTGCTTCTCTGGCTCCATATAGAACCGCCACTCTGGCATCTTTTTGTAAGCCAAGAAATTTAGGAAATGCAACGACGCTTACAATACCAAGAATGATGATGCACACAATGAGTTCAATAAGAGTAAATCCTTGAGAGCGACGCACAGCCTTTCTCCATGTTTTAGAAACGAATAGGCGGCTATTCTGATATAGAAACTTTCAGGTCAAGTATTAAAAAAGAATGATAGTAAGAGATCGGGATTGCAAATCTCAAATATAAAACAAGTTGCTTATTTTCGAGATGAGGAGTGATTTTGATAAAAACCAAGGAATGAACTCGAGAGGATAAAATCCTCCCGAGTAAAGCGACTAAGATTCGTGTGTCAGAGCACTGCTGTTACGTTTAAAAATGAATCGCCAAATAAATAAGACAATTGCGATGTAACCTAATCCTACACCAAGCGCTTGCCAGTGCATGCCGTTATACATCGCGATTGGCATCAAAGAGATGATGAAGATGTCAGTGATTGAGCCAGGGACATAAGCTATGGCGTAATCATCAAGTACTTTGCTACGCATTTTGGGATCAACAATACGAAGTAACGCAATACCCATGGCAACCGTACCGGTTAACCAACCCCAAGAGAAAATGCCTTTCTCGAACCAATCTTCGCCCATGATACGTGGGGCAACCCAGAAGATTAGCCATAGTGTGAAGGCGATACCGCCGATTGCAAGCACTACCATCGGCATTAAATACTGGGCTAAGACGGTAATCTTGATGGCTGAGATACCAAAGATAATCAAATAATCGGTACTGATGCCCGCAGCGTGTTTGAATGCACCGTCACAAAGATAGCGTGAAGCTTTGGTTTGTTTCGCGATGATTCGCACAAGCATGCCGCCAAGGAAGCCAGTTACAAACGTCGGGATCTGCACCTTATCGTGGAAAGAAGACAAGTAGTTGGCGGCGACATAAGAGAAAGCGGTTACGACAACCACTAACGCAGCGTGAATCGCGAAAGAATCAACCGACAGGGAAGACATGGTGTCTTTCATTACCGGTTCTTGATCATCAGGCTTAACAAGGCCTTTGCGTTCGTGTTCGTCCATGCTGTCGAAGGTCGTAAAGCTACGAATCCAACCCATCTTCAATGCGAATTGCAGCATGAGCATGCCGACAGAAATCGAGATGAAAATACCCACGGTTGCGAACGTTAAGCCAAGTGTGAAGCCATCTTCCCAGCCAAGCCCCGTGAAGATTTCACCAACAACAGATGCAGAGCCATGTCCGCCCATAAAGCCCGCAGACATTGTCACACCAAAGCCAGGATTAATCTCTGGCCAGAAGAAGGTTGTGAGAACTAGACCAAACATTGCTGCAAACAACCACTGAGAAACAGAAGCGATTTGGTTAAACGCCCACAATGAGCCAGCACGCTGTGCGACGGTTTTAGGTGATGGAACATCCGTTGCCAGACCTAACGCAGAAAAAAGTGCAGCAGTTAATAGGCTTGCGTTAGCGGTAAACGTATCGGTCCAAGGCAGTACGTCTAACAGGGCTGGTCCAAAAATTAGACCGAATAATCCTGCGAGAACCGCCGATGGAATGTACATACGCTGTAATAATGGCGCGTGAACGCGAATGACTTTTGCCAAAATTAATAGTAAGCCAGCGATGGCTAAGTCAGTCAGCATTAGACCTTTAGGCATCTTATCCTCCAGTAAATGCAGTCAAGGGGTAGCGTCCTTGTGACCTACCTTGAATAAAAATCTCTCTCAAGCCAAAAAGCCACATACGTGACTAACAGCGTTGAGAAATCAATGTCGTTTTCATAAGCAAAGGAATGTGCTTATGCAATTTGAAATGAGTGTAAATGTTGTGATTGCACACGAACAGGAAGAGAAATTAGATTAAATTTCTCGATATTTTTTTGATAGTTCACTCAGGAAAGGCGGCAATCCTAGTCACTTTGTCAGAGCAATGCAATTGGTGTGAATCAATAAATTATGCCTAGTTATGGGTGTTTCTGACTAACAACATGAAAAATAAAGACAATTAACAAGCAATAATATTTGTCATATCGACAATAAAAGTTAATTAAATGGTTAAATTGTCGCCGCTTTATGTGGGGCGTTACGGATTCACATGCGAAAGAACAAAATCGACTAAGGTGCGATTTTTAAGGGAAAGCTGTTTTGAACGGTAAAGCAGGTGGATCGGTTTTGGCTTGGGAATGTGTGAATGGAGAATTTCTACCAAGGCGCCAGATTGGATTTCCTGTTCAACTAAGATCTTTGGTTGCAGAAGAACACCAGAGCCTTTTAACGCGGCAAACTTAAGTACATCGCCATTATTAGACGTTAATCGGGTGTTGCTGTTTCCAAAGGTATTAGATGGCATGTTCACCACTTGTTGGCTTTCTCCTTGGTGATACTGAAACCCCAAACAATGATGATGTTCAAGGTCATCAAGCGATTGGATAGGGGCATGTTGTTCAAGGTAAGAGGGTGAGGCGCAGTAAGTCATGTGGTATTCACCCAATTTTCTCGCGACTAACGACGAATCGACCAACTCACCGATTCGAATAATCACGTCTGCTTCGCTTCGATATGGGTCAATCAAATTGTTGTCCAACATCAGCTCAACGTTCAAATCGGGAAATTCAGCTAAGAAGTCAGCCACGATAGGAGCAATGACCTTTTTGCCATACGTGACAGGGCAGTTAACTTTTACTGTTCCGGTTGGACGGTTGATCAGCGTCTGGATCAGGTTCTCTGCGTTGGTGATGTCTTCAATAATGCGGTGGCACTCTTGGTAGTAGAGTCTGCCGGCTTCGGTCAGGGACTGTTTACGCGTGGTGCGATGAATCAGCTGTGTACCTAAGCTTTGCTCAAGAAAGCTCACGTGCTTGCCAACCATAGTCGGTGAAATATCAAAGTGGTGTGCAGCATTACGAAAGCTGCCGTGTTCGACCACGTAAGCGAAAACTTTCATGCTTGTTAATTTATCCATTGCACACCCAGAGTTGATAAAGAAATAACTACAGCAGAGTTTATCAATCAAATGAGGTTAATTACAGTGGGCGTATGATTAAGAATGGAGAAAGAGATCCATCATGAGCGAGACGATTTTTGTTACCGCCGAACTGAAAATGAATGCCGATAAGCCAAGACAACAAGTGGTTGAAGCCATTGAACAATTTTGCCTTGATATGCAAAGCGAAGCGGGGTGCTTGCAAGCGAATGCGACCTACGATTCTAAAGATCCACAACGTGTGATTCTTTGGGAGCGATATGAAAACCGCGCCGCGATTGAAGCGCATTTTGCTATGCCGCATACACAAGCGTTTATTGCGGCTGAAATGGCAGAGTTAGTTCAAGCATTCGAAACCCAAGCTCAATAGGAGAGGCGAACATGAAATGGGGTATTCTAGGCACAAGCTTTATCTCAGGTGTCATGGCTGAGGCAATCCAAGGCGATGACAAGAGTGAACTGTACGCGGTTGCTGGGCGTTCGGAGCAGAACTTAAAGACATTCGCTGAGCAATATGGCATCGAGAATACGTTCAACGATTACGATGCGTTGATTGCCGATGAGCAAGTCGACATTATTTACATAGCATTGCCAAATCACCTTCATCATGACTTTATCGTTAAAGCGGCAGAGCAGGGAAAAGCGATCCTGTGTGAAAAGTCACTGTCGGTAGATATGGAAAAAACCGAGTTGGCACTAAAAGCAGTCGAAACGCACAAGGTATTCTTTGCTGAGGGTTTGATGTACTTACATCACCCATTGATCAGCGAGTTGGTTTCTGTGCTTAAATCGGGAGAGCTTGGTGAACTTCGCTCCATCCATACGTCTTATATTGCGTCGATTGCGCAGTTTGTTAATCCAGACAGCAAAGGTGCTTTGTATAACTTAGGTTGCTACCCAATGTCATTAGTGCATTTGGTGGTGAAAACCATGTTGGGTGAACAAGCCTTTGGAAACCGCTCTATGACGGCGATTGGTCGACGAGGTAACGATGGGAATATCTGTGAATCGAGTTTGATGATGCAATTCGGTGAGCAACAAACGGCGAGCTTACACACCGCCGAAGATCATGGATTGAAACACCAATTCACTATTCTGGGTAGTAAAGGCAGTATTACGTTAGACTCGAATCCATGGCTACCAACGCAAGACAACCAGTTTAGTATGGAAATTTACGAGACGTCGAAGCGCGAGCTGTCTGTATCGGCAGCTGGAGACGCTTTCTTCTATCAAGTGCGCAATATTCGCCAAGCGGTTGAAGCAGGGCGTACATCGTTAGAGAACCCTTGTGCAACATGGGAAGACTCTCACCGTATTATGCAGCTACTGACGGAGTGGGAATCACTGGCTTCAAAGTAAGCCTGTGTTTAGGTGAAATAGACCAATGAAAATAAAAACGGCGCACTAACAATTATCAGTGCGCCGTTTTTATTTTGTGTTCAGTCTGGATTAAATGCGGTTGTCGCCGGTACTAAATGCAATGACTTGACTGATTTCAGTCAGGCTTCTGCCACTTTCTTGCTGCCATTGAACAAACGCTTTGTTGGTGGCATCGAGCGATTTTTTCGTATCTTTGCCACCTTCAATGATCTTGCAATTACGTAGGTAAGCTTCAACGTCGCTAGACAAGATGAAGGTATCAACGCCCATTTGACGAAGTGTGTAAGGACCGGTATTGCCACCTAGGCGATTACCGCGTTTCTTCAAATACGCCCATAGGTCGGTGATTTTCTCTTGCGGCCAATCGGCAACCATTTTGCCAAACGAGCCGTATTCGATTTTTGCTTCGTGGATCATACGTGCGTTGGCAGGGATCGACATGACTTTAGTGAGGTGGCGAATAATGCGTTTGTCGGTTGCTTTGGTTTCCCATTGCTCATCCGACAGCATCAATAGCGGCTCAATCTTAAACCCAAAGAACACTTCTTCGAAGTTCGGCCACTTGTTGCGAACCACGCTCCACGAAATCCCACTTTGGAATACTTTCATCGAAAAAGCGGCCAGCCAACGGTCGTCGGGAATCGCTGCCAGTTCTTCTTTGCTTAGTGGATGAGACAAAAGCGCTTCAAGTTGATCTTCACCACCTTTACGCTCGGCAGCGCGCTGATAAATCGCGTCAAATTTTTCGATACTCATAAAAGAAGTTAGTCCTAGTTTATGTCGATATTTGCGAAACATACTACGCTTAAGTGGCTGAATCGTAAATTGATGGAGTGTCACAAATGAAGAAGGTCACATTAACGTTTGTCGGAGAAGGTTCGGATCGTATTGCAGAAAAATTCTATGCGTGGATGACGGATGGTGGGTTAGAAGACAGCATGATTGAGAATTTATCTGACCGTGAAATCTCAGTGGTCGGCATCAGTGATATGGATAATGAAACGCGTGATGTGGTAATCAATACGGAAATGAACTAACGAGTCGACTATCGTCAGCTATTAGAACCAGATAAAACAAAGCCCTTCACGAGAAGGGCTTTGTTGCTTTTATGAGCATGGGAGCTTAGTTATTTACCAGCGTCAGGCCGCTTGGGAGTGCATCACCGAAGATACGCTTCGATTCGCTCTCAGATAGCTCTTTGACTTCTTCAACCAATGATACCCAAGATTCAGGCACCTTGCTTTGCTTCAACTTAGCCAGTACCTGCTCACGGTAGTCGTCTGAGATATCAAATAGGCGGTCGCCCGTCTTACGACAAATCATTACAGCTGCAAACGCGATCATTGGCTCTTTCTGCCAGTTCTGCTCTAACAGCTTAGGCAACCACTGTTCCGCTTGTTCACGAGGAACGACGTTATGCTGACTGCCATATAAAGGCGTCCGTGATGCCAAGCGGCCCATTGCCCACCAGTGTGCTTGTTCGAACTGGTTATGGTTGATGGCTTTGCTCAAGAACCACGTAGCCAATAGAACTTTGTCTTCGACTTCTAGATGCTCTAGAGAGGCAGACAAGCGAACCATCGACTCGTAACCCATGTCTTGCGCTGCTTTGGCGGATTGTGGGTTTTTCATCGCGCCAGGGTGTAGGTATTTCGCGATGTCCGCCAAGATGGTCTCTTGTTGCTCTTGGCTCAAGCCACCTGCGATACGACGCCAGAACACCCACCAGTCGGTCCAACCTTGATGGTTCTTAAACTGAATGTTTTGTTGGTAGAGACCCCAAACTTGCTCAATACGCCATGAGTCGGTTGGATCGCCAAAGCCCGGACGCAGTGCAAAGCCAGCTAAACGAAGCCAGTTTTTCTCGTGTTGTTCTGAACGGCGGCGACGCTTACGACCTTGTGCAAAGGTATCGAACAGTTGACGTAGGGTCGTGAAATCCCATTCATCGCGTTTGCCAAGTTTCTTCTCAAGATCTTTGGCTAAGGTTTTGATCTCTTTGCTTTCCGCGCTTTTCTTATTACCGCTGTAAAGGCGAGCGATCAGCTCCTTACATTCGTTCAACTTAGGGTGAAGTTTAACTTGCTCGCTGTCATCGGTTTGCTTGTTACGAACTTCGAATTCTAGCTCCCAACGTTTGTTGTCGTCTTCTGCGCTGACACATTCCATCTTAAGCGTGCCGACTTCAGTCAACTGACACGCCAGTTGCACTTCTACGCGCTCTTTCTGGTTGGCTTGCAGTTCGGCACCTTCACCTTCAAGGGTGGTGATATAAGGCGGCAGGGGAGCAAACAAGTCCGGATCAACGTCAACCATTACACCGTTTTGAATGGCGGTGTTATTGGTTAAGGTGTCGTGGGTAGAAGTCAGCAGGTTAAAGCGAACGGGCTCACCTAGGGTAAGCGAGAAGCGGCGACCACTTAATCGGATCTCGTGTCCTTCTTCTGTGCCTTTTGCAAGCAAACAGAGCGCTTTGCCCATCTTGTTCTTTTCTTGAAGATGCAAGAAGTAAGAACGCGCTGCGCCACCACCAATTTTAAGTTGTGCGCCACGACGCGCTTTACCAAATGCAACAGCACCCAGTGCAACCGACCAATCTGGATGTGGGTTGTCTAATACCGTAACTGGTGCGCCGCGCCAATCGGAAAGTAGGGTAGTGACACGCTCAGTCACAAGCTCACTGTTGAACACACCACCATTGAGTAGCAAACCGACTGGAATGGCATTTTGTTTGTCGTCTTCAATGCCAAGTGCGGCACGAGAGACTTGCTGATGCGTCGTTAAGAACTCGGCAACGTGTTTGCTCACTGCTGGGTCGGCAACGTATGGAAGACCAAACTCGACAACCGCGCTGCGGCGTTTATCTGGTACTTCACTGAAATCAGAAAGCGGGAAGAAGCCATCTAAAGCGATTTGGTGCACTTCTTGTTTGCTCAGCCCAATACTCTTTGTTCCGCCAAGAAGTTTCGAGCCGCTGCCCAGCATGGTGATTTTCACTTCTTCAGGTGCATTCGCTGAAAGCAGGTTTTCTTTCGCTTTACGCGTTTGCTGAATCAACTTAGTCAGGCTTGCGGCAGTGAGCTTCTTACTTTGGTTGAAGCGGCTTTCTGCAAGGTGTGCTAATGCTAAATCGAGGTTATCACCACCAAGCATCAAGTGTTCGCCAACGCCAATGCGGTCAAGGGCTAGCTCATCTTGAGAAGAGAAACTTGCTTCAATCAAGCTTAAGTCGGTGGTACCACCGCCCACATCGCACACCAGAATCAGCGGTAACTCTTTGAGCTCATCAGCTGCGGTTTTCTGATGGCGTGCGTACCAGTCGTAACATACGGCTTGTGGCTCTTCGAGCAGGACGATTTTCTTTAAACCTGCCAACTCTGCGGCTTCAAGCGTGAGCTTACGAGCGGTTTCATCGAACGACGCTGGAACGGTCACAACCACATCTTGGTCTTCTAGCTTGTTACTAGGATGTCGGTAGTTCCATGCTTGACGAATGTGGTTAAGGTAGCTTGCGCTGGCAATGACGGGCGAGACTTTATCTACGTCTTGCGCGCCAGCCCAAGGGAGAATGTCTGAGCTACGATCAACTGCTTGGTGCGATAGCCAGCTTTTTGCACTGGATACCTGACGTCCTTCCACCTTCGCGCCTAATTCACGAGCCCATTCACCCACGATCACATTACTAATGTCGCCAGAGACAGGTTCGTTTTCCCAAGGGAGTGTTAGGTCAGAAGGGGAGATTTGACCAACCGCAGGGTGATAGCGGAAAGAGGGCAGCAATGGTTTACGAACCACTTCACCCGGACCAATCAATTGGTCGATGTCGAATAGGGATACTTCGGATTGTTCAAGGTTGTCGGTAATTTCACAATACGCCACCACAGTGTTTGTGGTGCCAAGGTCAATACCAACAAGAAAACGAGGAGATGCCATACAAACCTTCGTGTATTTAAAAACGGCACCCGATTGGATGCCGTTTGATTTCTATTTATTCTTCTTCGTTTGAGTTGCTTTTCGCGTCTTCGCGCACATCGAACTCAACATGCCATTTTTGACCGTTATCAGCGGCAATGGCTTCTAAGTAAAGCGTACCAAGCTCAGTGACGCGAGAGGCTAGGGTTACTGGAACCACTTCGCCTTCACGACGACCTTCAGATACAGGCAGCGTTACTTGGATCTCTGGAAGCTCTTCAAGCTCTTCTGGTGCCCAGTAGTCTAGGTGAGTACCTGCTAGGTCATCACGACGAACCGTTGAGCCGAAGAATTGGAAGTTAACTGGCTGGCCGATGATCAAACCAAACTCTTGGCTTGGTACGTCAACGCTTGAGCCTTCTTCCATACCAAATGGTGCAACACAAAGTGCTTCCATTGGCGGCGCCATGCCCGGAATAGCTGGCATCGCACTTTCGATACCCACGTAGTACGCCGAAGCAATACCACCACGGATACGAACGCCCTGACCACGACGCACAGAGCCGTAGTAAGCCGCACCGCTAGCAACTGCAAGGTCTAGATCCACACCTGTTAGGCGTTTTGCCATTTCTGCATCTGCTTCAATTAGCCATTCGTTGATCGTGTCTTCTAGACGAGTTGCTAGAAGTTTCGATTTCAGAACACCACCGTTGAATAGGATTGCGGTTGGCTTGATGAAGTCAGCTGACTGCGCTGCATCCGAACCTGGCATACCAGGCATGTTAGCGAATGGGTTGAAATCTTGAGCTGCTGCTTCTGCGCCATTTCCTGAAGTAGAAAGAGCATTGGCTTGCTTAGACAAGAACGCTGCAATGTGACGAGTAATGCCTGCATCTTGTGCGTAAGGCAGACCCATTTGCGTTAGTGCACCACGGTTACGTTGAACAGGGTGGTCAGTAATTGCAACTTGAGGGAAGAAGCCATCAACCAGTGTTTGTTGTACTTCTTCTTGAGTCAGTTCTGTTTTCAGCGTTGCGCCAAGCAGTTTAGAACCACGGCTTGGTACTACGATTGGCACTGACTGAAGTTCGCTGTCGTTCAATAACGCTTCTTTCGCGTCACGACATGCGTGTGTCATTGCCTGAACTTGCCATGGCTGTAGCTCTTTACCTTCTTGGGCTAGCTTCATCTTCAAGCGGTACGCAAGTGCAAGATCCATGTTGTCACCGCCAAGTAGGATGTGTTCGCCTACCGCGATACGGTTCAGAGTTAGGTTGCCGTCGTCTTCAGTTACTTCAACCAAAGAAAGGTCGGTTGTACCACCACCGATATCGACCACAAGCACGATGTCGCCAACTTCAACTTCGTCGCGCCATTTGTCGTTGCTGTTATCGATCCAGTTGTAAAGTGCAGCTTGTGGCTCTTCTAGAAGTGTTAGGTGCACAAAACCAACGTTGCGTGCTGCTTCTGCAGTTAGATCGCGAGCAGCAGGATCAAAAGAAGCAGGAACCGTAATGGTTACGTCTTGATCGGCAAGGTTGTGATTTGGGTTCGCGTGATTCCAAGCGTCTTTTAGGTGCTCTAGGTAAAGCTCTGTCGCACGAAGAGGGGATACTTTTTCCACTTCTTCTGGGCTACCTGCTGGCAGGAAAGCATCACGACGGTTCACACCTGCGTGGCAAAGCCAAGATTTCGCACTTGCAACAAGACGAATTGGTGTTTTTGAACCTAGGTTACGTGCAATTGCACCAACTAGAGCTTTTGGCTCGCTCGACCACGGAAGAACGCGTGATTGCGGGTTCATTTCGTGTTCGTGTGGTTGGTAAAGGAAAGAGCCTAATTGGCTGCGAGTCTCTACCGTACCCGGCGCAGTCAACTGCGGGATAGGCATCACTTCAACGCGAGCGTCTTCGTCGTGAGTATCAACAAAAGACATCACACAGTGTGTTGTACCTAAGTCGATACCAACACTGAATTTAGGCGTCTGTTGAGTTTCAACAGACGCTTCTTGAGAATGGTTTTCTTGGTTCATGTGTTCCATTACAGCTCAACCTCAGCTGGAGCGATCACAGATGCGTCGTAGTTCTCAGCCAGTTTAGGCAACGTCATTGATGTTGCCTTCCAACCTTTGTGAACTAGCGTGCCGTTAAATGGCGCGCTGCCTGTTACGTTGCCAGTTAGGCGGATTTCTTGTGGGTTGAAGCCTTCTTCAACCGTAATGCGAGTTTCTTCGTCTTCGTTACGAACGTGCGCTAGCGTCACGTAGTCGTTCAGTACTTTCTGACCACCAGTGTGGATTACGCGAGCGGCTGCGCCTACTTCTTCATCAGAGAATGACGTTAGGTCTTCTTTTAAGAAGTCAATCAGACGAGCTTCTTGTTGCATGATAGAAAGCAGCTGCATTGCAGAGTCTGTTGATGCGGTTGCAAGTTTTGATTCAACTTCTACAACACGCTCTACGACTTTCTCTACTTCTACTACTTTTTCTACTTCAACGATCTTCTCAACTGGTTTCTCAACCTCGACGATTTTCTCGACTGGTTTTTCTACCACTTTCTCGACCACTTTTGATTTGCGCGACACTGCAACTAGAAGAAGCAAAACGCTCGATGCGGTTAGGCCAGCGTGAAGCATATCGAACGTTTGAGGAATTAGGTTCAAATCAATGTTCATGACGTTTTTTCTCTTTCTATTGATTTATTGGTGCTCAGTATTGGCTCATATTTGTTCACTAAAACGATCGTCTTTGCGATCTTGCACCAAGTTTAGACATTAAAATGATGACGGATGGTAGCATATTCAAGGCTTAAGGCTGTAATAATTCGTGACTATACCGTACGAACAGCGTGAAAAATCGACGTTCAGACTCCCCAATATAGGTTGTTGCTTGATGTTTGTGCGTTGCTAACGCAGTATTTCAATAGATCCCGAAGTTTAACTTACGGAAGTATCAAAAATTACGATATGACACAAAGCACCGCTCATAAGAGCTTTATAAAACGACATTCAGACTCTATTTTAGCTTTTTTGGCGACTTTATGTGTCACTGCTGGTGTAGTAGGTGCTGCTTATACAATGCAGCAACGGTATACACAGACGACGTTTGATACTTTAGCCGACCGACAAGCAGAATCACTTAAAGCAAACGTCGAGAATGATCTAAAGTTCATTGGTGCGGGCGCAAACTTTTTCCATTCGATTGAGCGAAGCTATTGGCCATCGTTTCCTATGTATGCGGAACAAGTGATTAATAGCTCGCGAAGTCTCATTGGACTTCAATGGATGCAAAAGGTCGAATTCGAAGATCTTGATGAACATATTTTAAAGACCCGTCAAAAATTTCCAAACTTCCAACCGTTTACCGTTCCTAAAGATGGTCCCAAAACCTACGGGTACATTTTTGAACACAATGAGCCAATTTTTATCGCGTCGGATATCTACCCAAGAACACCGGAAAACCTTTCTCTATTGGGTTTCTATTTTTCGCGCAAACGCTTCGATTTAATCTTGGATGATATTTCCGAAAATGGGCGAGCGAATGTCTCGGATAAAGTTCGCTTACTGCAAGATGGTTATGACAAGTCCATACCTAAGACTGGGTTGCTGGTGTTCCATCCAGTGTTCGACTTCGAGAACAAATATTTATTAGGAGTAGTGACCGGCGTTATCCGAAGTACGGTTTACTTTGAGGATTTGATTACGAAAACCGCGACGGAGCTCGATATGTCGGTGCGCGTAGAAGACTTGGGATTCGACGCAGCAGATGACCCTGTTCTCTTTCAAAGTGCTAGCTGGGATAACATTCGAGGAACCGTTATAAGCCGAACCATTCAACTGCCTAACCGTGAATGGCGTATTGACTTTAAGCTTTCTGACGCAGTCTCAGCTTGGGAGCGTTCTATTTTAGCGGGCACGACGCTAGCCGGATTGGTAATCGCCTTTTTGATCAGTTGGATTGTGAATTTACAGTCTCGAGAAAAAGAGCGCTTAGCGGTCATGTTGGAGCTCAAAACCGTTGAATTAAAAAGAATGGCAGAGCGAGACCCTCTAACTCAACTACTGAATCGCCGGGCATTCAACGATCATTTGCTTAATCAGATAAACAAAGGTGTTAACTTCGCCTTGGTTGGTTTTGATATCGACCACTTCAAAGTGATTAATGACAAACACGGCCATTTAGGTGGAGATGAAGCGTTACAACATGTTACTAAGCTGGTCAGTGCTAATTTAAAACCGGGAGATAAGTTTTACCGAGCTGGTGGTGACGAGTTTTGTATTATTTCTAAAGTCATTGATAGAGCAGTGCTAGAAGCTTACCTAGAAAAATTACGGAGTGTTGTGGCAAGTACGGCTTTTGATTATGGTGATGCGTCAATCATCTGTACGTTGAGTATCGGTGCGGTTATCCATAAAGAAGAAGATCCTGAGAGCTTGTATCACAAAATGGATAGTCAACTCTATTTGAGTAAAAAAAAACGGCCGTAATAATGTGTCGATCGGCGATTAAATGGGCGCACAAATTCGAGTTTTACGCCGTGTTACGATAGAATCGCACGCTTTAAATTTTTATGTTAGGAACCAAGGCAAACTATGAACCATAACCGTATTGTATGCTTCGATTTAGAAATGTGTTGCTGGAACGAAAATGGCGTCGGCAGCACGGGTGAAATTATCGAAGTGGGGTTAGCTGAAATAGATTTGTCTAAAGGTGAGATAGTCAAGCGTGCTCAATACTACGTGAAACCAGAACAAGATGAAGTGTCTCTGTTCTGCGCTGAGTTAACGGGCATCACACCACGTAAGATTGAAAAACAAGGACGCCCACTAGAAGAAGTGCTTAAATCCATGGTTAAGAACTTCGGTGGTCGCAACAAAATCTTTGCATCTTGGGGGCGAGATGACCTCATTCTTCTAGAAGAGTGTAAGCAAAAAGGTATTGAAGCACCGTTCACAGAGTTCATCAACTTAGCGACACTCTACCGTATTCAAAATCGTCTTAAAGATAAACGTATAGGCCATCGAGCCGCTCAAGAAGCAAAAGGAATAGACTGGGAAGGGCGTCAACACTCTGGCTATGTAGATGCATACAACTTAGCTAAGCTTGCTTTGACCATGTTTTAGTTATTCGAACCTAGCTAGCTTGTAATTAAATTATCATCCAACCATTGTTGTTTTGTCATGCAATCTGTTTAGTGTGGAAAGAGCTAAACACATACCTTGACCAGTACTTTAAATAACAATGTCGTTGGCTTATTGAAAAACGCGCAGAGAGCGCGTTTTTTTATGGCTACAGAAGCGATATCTGTTGTCATTCTAGGGGTAGCTTAGAGTTAGCCAGCGACTTATATACTCATCTCGTTACTTTACTGAGACTGTAACTTCGCTCGAATGAACTCGCTGTGATCAACATAGAGTAGCTCTGCTGTTTTACGGATCACCGCGTCTTCTAGCGGGTCAATTTCGCCGTCTGCGTAAGCGACTTCCCACATGCTTTTGATTAAGTTGTAACGAGTTTCTTGAGTCAGTTCTCTTAGTTGAGAGGTAAAGTCGTACAGCGAAGCGGAATCTTTTATTTTCTGTTGCGCTTGCTCTAACAAAGTATTTGATTCTTCTTCATTTAACGAAAGCAGTTTCATCAATAAAGAGCGCTTTGTTTCTTGTTCTCTATCATCGACACTATGGTCTGCGCCAGAAACTTCACAAAGCAAACACGCGATAGCCATGTTAGGGGAAAGTGTGTTGGTTTGGCTTAAATCAGAGCCATCAATGAGTTGTTTAAATAATGATGTGAGAGAATTAAACATAATGAACACCGAGCTATTGTTTATTTGGTTAACATGGTAATAAATACGGAAGATCTCAAGGTGCGATACCAAATTTAGCACGCCGTTGACATTTAAGAACGGCCACTTTCTCCCCAAAAAACCTAAACTCCTGAGTTAGTTCAAGGTGACTTGCCTCTTACAAAGGGCAAGTCATTTTGGGATTGATACTCAGCTTTCAGCACGTGTCGGTGGAAAATGAACTTCGTCACCATCACTCGTCAGAATACTAATTTGACTTGGTTTGCCTTCATCATCAAGGCGTAGCTCACCAATGGCACTATGGTTAACCAAGCGATAAAAGTTGTGCGTACTTGGTGCGCGTTTGTAAATCTTGAGTCGTTTACGTTTTGTGAACCAGTTTAAAGGTGAGCGAGGGCTGTATAGCAGTCTATCTAGGCCATCACAAATATTGAGCAGTTGTGTAGGGAACTGATTTTTAATTCCACTACAGGTGATTTGATAGATATTCGGACTGTTTTTTCGATAGCGGAGCTTAATATCGTATGCAAAAGAGTAGTGTACGTCGCCAGAGAGAATAACAAAGTTAGTTGGTGTCTTTGTGTGTGTGAAAATACTAATAAGAGTATTCGCACTTCCGGGGTGAGCCATCCAGTTTTCAGCATCAACCATCAATGGTTTACCAAGCATGGTCACCACACGTTGTAGTGCTTCGATAAATTTCACACCAAACATTGGCGCGGCAGAAACAATAACAACCTTGTCTTGATGTACGAGCTCCTGATGGAACTCAATCATCGCTTCCCAGTCCATTAAGCCAGAAGGTTTGTTCATTTTAGACTCAGAACGCCAGCGTCTGGTTCGTGTATCTAGCACGACAACTTTTGGTGTCGTAGGAATGGTGTAGTGCCAATTCTCAAAGCGATACAAATATTGAATAAATGCATCTTGGGTTTGCGAGGTTCGCTCATCGATAAAGCGTTGAGCGAGGCTCATAAATTCATCATTGAATTTTTCTGGCGCATTTCCCCAACCTTGGCAAAGCCAGTAAGCAATCAAGCTATTACCGATAATGCGTTTTGCAAACGTGTTGCTGTATGCGGCTTGTTCCCAGCCTATGGTGAGATTCCAATCGTCGGTGACATCGTGATCATCAAAAATCATATAGGTTGGAATGTGAGCGAGTAAGCGTTGAACCTTGTCCAGACCTGCGACGAATTTATCAATTTGTTTTTTTTCTTCGCGCCATTGCTGCTGCCATTTGGGTTCAAGAACTTCTCCGCCGACAGTAAATTCGTTTTCTAACAAACGATCCGTTCGAACAAGCTTCCACAAGGTCGGAGACCAAACCAATAAGTACATTGCAAAGCACTCAGCAAAGCTTATTAGGTGATTCTCACACTCTTTGGCGCTGAATATTGGTGTCCCTCGGTGTGGAAAAAACTTACTTAGTAAACTGTCATCACTCACATAATGAGGCAACAATTTATCTCGACCATAATAGCAAGCAGGGTGTTGGTAGAGCTCATTGGTATTTTTTATCGGAGCTTGATCGAATTCTTCGCCTGGCAAACCCAATAAAGCTATGACTTGCTCAATGGCATCGAGAGTGGGGCCTGCAACATGGTCTGCATAGATTTGATCACCACTCATGATGAGCATATCCGGTCTTTCTTCAATGGATTGAGACGCGATTTTATGATCCGCAGCGACCAATGTATCATCACTGAAGTGATGGGGATTACGGCAAGAGCCATGTAGGAGATAATCCGCTTTTTCACTAACGAGGAACTCAATACCCAAGTTTGGCGTATTATCTCGCTCATAAGTCAGGTGAGGGAGCCGTTCCGTCACTAATCCATATTGCGTTTTTATTTGATAGCGTAACGCTTGATGGGTTGGAAACTCGCCTTCTAATTTAAGTAAGCAACACCACGCATTGAGGCCGATTTGAAGCTGTTCTTTTTGTTCACTTAAAGGGGCTTGATAAAGGATGGAGGCATTTTCATCCGTAATTTGCACCATACCCTCCAAGCGTTGGGTGGTGACTAGCCAAATATTGATTTCAGTTGCGGTCACTTTACGTAGGATCGGACCTGCAACGACAAGAGGAAGTGAAGAAATTTCAGTCGTGTTCATCAATGCTGGCAAAACGGCTCCTTATGTGTCAGCTTCTTCTTCTAATATTTCGATAACTTGCGAGCTACTAAGTTCATGTCCCATAAGGAACAAACCAAGCATCGCATCGGCTTTTGACGCGTTATTACTGTCTTCATCCAAAATTTGCTGAAGCCGAGTTCTAATTAGGTCGATTTCGTGTTCGACGAAGCCACGCCCTTCTTCGTCACCTTGACCATCTTCTGGTGCATTATCAAAGTGCAAAAACAACATGTCACCATCGAGTTGAGTCCCTATCAACCTCTCTGGCAGCCATGCTTCTCCCATCACAATGTCTGGGTCTGTATCTGCGGGTAAATGATTCAAGGTAGAGATGAGTTCTGATGCTTTCACTTTTTACTTCATTATGTTTGATTTAGAACTAAGCTAGAGTTTAAGCGCTTGTTGTAATGGTAAAATATTCGCAAACAAGCTCACCTAGTCGTGCAATATTAATATGATCTTGGGACTCAAACTGTCACGAGGATGACAACATTTGCCATTGTAACGGCTATCATCAGCAGAACATAAGCTTTTAATGGCAAATCATTGATGTTTGCCTGCTTCTCAACCAACATTTTTCGAACTCATGAAGAGATTAATTCTAACAACACTCGTTTTACCTTTGGCTGCGGCAGTTTCTTCTGCGCATGGTACAGAAGAACAAACGTGGGGGATTGCTGCGATGTATCGCACAGCATCGATTCCGTTTTACACCGCCGATAATGACTCTACGGTGAGTACATTTGTACCAATGATGTTCTTTGAAAACGAACATGTGTATATCAATGGCATTGAAGGTGGCGCTTTTTTGTATAACGAGAGTGATTCCGACTGGCGCGCGAGCGCACTCATGCGATTGAGATTTGTCGATATTCCCATGTCGCTACAAAATGCTAATGAAGGGGACAGAGTCGATTTCGGTGGGCAAGTGCGTTATAGCATTAACGACACTTGGCGCGCAGAAGTAGAGTTGATGACGGACGACGAACTCCAGTTTCACTCTAATTACCGCCTTGCTGCCAATTATGTATTTGGTGATTGGGAATTAGAGCCATCGATTACGATTCGATACAAAGACGCTGATTTCAATAGTGAATATTATTCCTTTAAGGATATTACTGGCGAGAGAATTGGAGCTGGGCTTGACACCAATCTTGGTATTAAAGCGCGTTACCATGTAACTTCAAATTTGTATTTATTGGGTGAGACGAGTGTTACTCGCTTAGATGATAACGCCTACAACAGTCAGCTTGTAGAAGATCGATATCAGGGAGAAGTGTTTGTCGGTTTTGGCTTTTTCAACGATAAAAGCAAAGCTCCGAAACCGACACTGAGCAATAAAGCATATCTACGTATTGCGCATGGTTGGGCGACGCCTTCGAACATCGGTGAAATATTTAGCTTTGAGAGAGAAAAAGACCCATACGACAATCAACTTACTTCATTGTTTTATGGGCATCCATTAACGGATGAGCTGTTTGGTTTTCCTCTTGATATTTATTTAACGCCAGGGTTGGTTCATCACTGGTCGTCCAGTGTTCAGTCTGCGAGCACAGAATACGTCATGGCGATTAAGGCTTATTATACGGTTAATTGGCCTACGACTTGGCGATTTGGTGTAGCGGAAGGTGTGTCATACATTGATAGCATTACCTATATTGAAGGCACAGAAATGGAAGACAAGGGTTATACACCAAGCAAGTTGCTCAACTACTTAGATTTCTCGTTTGATGTCAATGTAGGCGATCTCTTCAACCAAAAGAGCTGGAACAATATGTGGGTGGGCTATTCATTGCATCACCGTTCGGCGATTTTTGAAAGCGCTTCCCAGTTTGGGCGAATTAAAGGTGGGAGTAACTACAATACTATTTATTTCCAGTTCGAGTTTTAGCGCATCGCGAGATGCATATAAGTCGGATTTGCAACTGACTTATTTATCGCCCATTATGAGTGATGATGAATAATACTATGCTGCTTTCAACGAGAAATTTCGTATATCGTGCCAGAGTTAAGGCTGTTTGTGATGCATCTGATGAATCGGATGGCATGAGCACCATGAGTATCGACTCCTCATTCAATCTTCAAATTGAAGCGATAAATTGTACCAACGCTGAATTTGCCAAACGCTTTTTTGCCATTCACGGAGAAGGGCACTTGGAGGGCGATGAATGGTTGGTGTTGTACGTCAACTCTCTTGACGTTAAGGCGGGAGACAATATAGAAATCCGTAGCGATGTCGCGTTTAATGCGATGATCGAGAATATGATAAGCGAAGCTGAGCGGTCTTTAGAAAAAGTCTACCTCGATGCAATACGCAACTTGGAGAAAGTGAATCGTTTTTGACGATGTAAGAGACCCTATAAATACGATCAAGGCATCAGGATCCAAAAAGGGATTGGCGCGAACCAATCCCTTTTGTATTCTGGTTTATTCTAACTTACGCCATTGTTGCAAGTTGGCTTTGCGCTTCTGAAATGCCTTTTTCAGCCGCATCTTCACCCATGTTTAGCGCTTCTGCGTAAACAAATTCCACATCAGTGATTCCTACAAAACCCAGCACAGTGCGTAGGTATGGCGTAACGTTGTCAGTTGGTGAATCTTTATGAATACCACCACGAGTCGTTACTACAATCGCCTTTTTACCTTCAATCAAACCTTGAACGCCGTTTTCTGTGTATTTGAATGTCACGCCTGCACGAGCAATCAAATCAATCCAGTTTTTAAGCTGAGTCGGGATGGTGAAGTTGTACATTGGAGCGGCAATAACCAAAGTGTCTGCGGCCTTTACTTCTTCAATAAGGGTGTCAGACAAGTCGACCACCGCTTGCTGTTCTTGTGAAAGATCTTCCGTAGCGCGCAGTGCAGTCGCAACGGCGAAGTCCAAAACAGGTAGCGGGTTTGCAGCCAAATCACGAACAGTAAGCTTGTCTTGGTCTACATTTTTGATGAAGTTTTCAACCAATTTGTTTGATTGAGAGTAATCGCCAAGGATGCTTGATTTTAGAGCTAGTACACGAGACATAATGGTTATTCCTTAAATAAGTGCTTTCGACTATGGGAGCCATTATAAGCAACGTAAGTGAGTTCAAAAGCCTAGCGATTCGCTGAACATGTTCGAAAAAATTGAATGAGCTTTCGGTTATCTTGTTACAGATCTTGTGTGATACAATCCGCGCAGTTTTTGTAATGAAAAGAATAGGAAACGCTTTGACTTCGTCACAGCCCCCAAAAAAGAATTTAGCTGAAGAGCAAGCGACACCGTCAAATGGTGCGCAAAAAGCGACAGCGAAACAAGCTCAAACACCTCAGGCTCAAGTGAATAGTGCTGCATCTCTGCGTAAAGCGCTGAATCAGTGCATGATGCGCGACCGTTTCCGCTTGAGTAAACGTATTTCTGGTGCAAGCAAAATTAAGAAGGACGCAGCGCGTAATGCTGTGTTCGACGAAATCGCATTAGACATCGCAAAATCCATGATGGTTGCAGAGCAGCGCAGCAACTACAAACCAACGATTGAATACCCAGAAATCCTGCCTGTAAGCCAAAAACGCGACGATATTGCGAAAGCGATCGCAGAAAACCAAGTGGTTATCGTCGCGGGTGAAACCGGTTCTGGTAAAACCACTCAGCTACCAAAAATCTGTGCTGAGCTTGGTCGCGGTAAATTTGGTCTGATTGGCCATACTCAGCCTCGTCGTCTTGCAGCGCGTTCGGTTGCTAACCGTATTGCCGAAGAGATGGAAACCAAGCTTGGTGAGTTTGTTGGTTACAAGGTTCGATTCAACGATCAGATCTCTGAAAATACCCAAATCAAATTGATGACGGACGGTATCTTGTTGGCTGAAATTCAGCATGACCGTTTCTTGAATCAATACGACACCATCATTATCGATGAAGCGCACGAGCGCAGCCTCAACATCGATTTCATCTTGGGTTACTTGAAAGAGTTGCTGCCACGTCGTCCTGACTTGAAAGTGATCATCACGTCGGCAACCATCGACCCAGAACGCTTCTCAAAACACTTCAACAATGCACCAATCATTGAAGTATCGGGTCGTACTTACCCGGTAGAAACACGTTACCGCCCACTAAGCGGTGATGACGACAATGATCGTGACCAGCTTGAAGGCATCTTCGAAGCGGTAGATGAACTGTGCGATGAAGGTTTAGGTGACATCCTGATTTTCATGAACGGTGAACGTGAAATCCGTGATACCGCAGATGCATTGTCCAAACGTAATCTGAAGAGCACGGAAATTGTGCCGCTTTACGCGCGTTTGTCGGCAGGTGAGCAGAATAAGATTTTCCAACCTCACACTGGTCGCCGAATTGTACTGGCAACCAACGTGGCAGAAACCTCGCTAACTGTTCCGGGCATTAAGTACGTTATCGACCCGGGTACGGCGCGTATCAGTCGATACAGTTACCGTACTAAGGTTCAGCGTCTTCCAATCGAGCCAGTTTCTCAGGCGAGTGCGAACCAGCGTAAAGGTCGTTGTGGTCGTGTGGAAGAGGGTATCTGTATTCGTCTGTACTCAGAGGAAGATTTTGAGTCACGCCCAGAGTTTACTGATCCTGAAATCCTACGTACCAATCTAGCGTCGGTTATCTTGCAAATGATGGCACTTGGTTTGGGTGATATTCAAGCGTTTCCGTTTGTGGAAGCACCGGATAAACGTAACATCCAAGACGGCGTGCGTTTGCTGGAAGAGCTTGGTGCGATTAACTCTGAGGTAAAAGACCCGAAAAAACGCCTGACTTCCATTGGTCGCCAATTAGCGCGTTTGCCAATCGATCCGCGCTTGGCGCGTATGGTATTGGAAGCGCCAAAATATGGTGCGCTTAAAGAAGTGATGATCATCGCAGCTGCCTTGTCGATTCAAGATCCACGCGAACGTCCTTCAGACAAACAACAATCGTCAGACGATAAACATCGTCGCTTCTTCCATGAAGAGTCGGACTTCCTGACATTTGTGAATTTGTGGGAATACATCCAAAAGCAGCAAAAAGCCTTGTCTAGCAATCAGTTCCGCAAACAGTGTAAGCAAGACTATTTGAACTACTTGCGCGTTCGCGAGTGGCAAGATGTGTACTTCCAAATTCATCAGTCGATGCGTGAGATGGAATTCAAGCTTAACGATGAGCCCGCTTCTTACCATGGCGTACACAGTGCCATTTTGGTTGGTTTGCTGTCGCACATCGGCATGAAAGACCAAGAAAAGAATGAATATCAAGGCGCGCGTAATGCTCGTTTCCATATCTTCCCTGCATCAGGTCTATTCAAGAAACAGCCTAAGTGGATCATGTCTGCTGAGTTGGTGGAAACCTCAAAACTTTGGGGTCGTATCATCGCAAAGATTCAGCCAGAATGGATTGAGCCGTTAGCTAAACACCTTATTAAACGCAGTTACAGCGAACCACATTGGTCGAAGAAACGCGCTGCGGTGATGGCGCACGAAAAAGTGATGCTTTACGGCGTACCAATCGTACCGAAACGCTTGGTCAACTACGGCAGTATCGATTCGACCGTAAGTCGCGAAATCTTCATTCGTAGTGCATTGGTTGAGGGTGAATGGGAAACCAAACACGCGTTCTTTAAGCAAAACCGTAAGCTTTTACAAGAAGTGGAAGAGCTTGAGCATAAATCTCGTCGTCGAGACATCTTAGTGGATGATGATGAGCTGTTTGATTTCTATGACCAACGCGTTGGCACCGAAGTGGTGTCTGGTAAGCATTTCGATACGTGGTGGAAAAAGGCATCTAAAGAAAATCCGGAACTGCTGAACTTTGAAAAAGAGATGCTGTTCAAGGGTGATGCTAGCCATGTGACCGATTTGGATTACCCGAACTTCTGGCATCAAAATGGTTTGAAGCTCAAATTGAGTTACCAATTTGAACCAGGCGATGATAGTGACGGTGTCACAGTGCATTTGCCGTTGCCGATTTTAAACCAAGTTGAACCAGCGGGCTTTGACTGGCAGATCCCAGGTTTACGCCATGAGCTTGTGGTTAGCTTGATTAAATCGTTGCCAAAGACAATTCGTAAGAACTTTGTGCCTGCGCCGAACTATGCCGATGCATTCTTAGCGCGCGTTACGCCAATGGAAGCGCCGCTGTTAGATTCATTGGAGAAAGAGTTGCGACGCATGACGGGCGTAGAAGTGTTGCGTGAAGACTGGAACTTGGAACAAGTACCTGAGCACTTGAAAGTCACGTTTCGTGCGGTTGATCACCGAAATCGTAAACTGAAGGAAAACAAAGACCTTCATGAACTGAAAGAAAGTTTGAAAGACAAAGTTCAAGAAACGCTTTCCAAAGTTGCGGATGACGATATCGAACAGCAAGGTCTGCATACGTGGAGTTTTGGAGAATTGCCGAAAGTGTATCAACAAAAACGTGGCGGCTACGATGTAAAAGCGTATCCGGCGCTTGTTGATACCAAAGACAGCGTTGAAATCAAACTCTACGAAACCGAATTTGAGCAGATCACCGCAATGCGTGCTGGCCAGCGCCGCCTAATTTTATTGAACGTACCGTCGCCAATTAAATATTTGCACGCCAACTTACCGAACAAATCGAAGCTGGGTCTGTACTTTAATCCATACGGCAAAGTGCTTGATCTGATAGATGACTGCATTGCCTGTGGTGTCGATAAGCTTATTGAAGAGCAGGGTGGTTTAGTTTGGGAGCCAGAGAAGTTCGAAGCGTTGAAAGAACACGTTCGTGCTGAATTGGGTGACACCGTTGTAGAGATTGCTCAACAGGTTGAGACTATTCTGACCACGGCGTTTAGCATCAATAAGAAGCTAAAAGGCAAGATCGACTTCACAATGGCGTTTGCTCTGTCCGATATCAAAGCACAAATTGAAGGCTTGATCTTCAAAGGCTTTGCAACGGAATGTGGCTGGAAGCGCTTGCCGGATATTCTTCGCTACATGCGCGCGATAGAGCGCCGTATGGAGAAGTTGCCTATCGATCCAAACAAAGATCGTTTACATATGCTGAAGATTGAATCTGTGACTCAAGACTATAAAGAGTTGCTGAACAAGATCCCGAAAGGTGTGGCCATTCCTGAAAATGTAAAAGAAGTGCGTTGGATGATTGAAGAACTTCGCGTGAGTTACTTTGCTCAACAATTAGGCACTCCTTATCCTGTTTCTGATAAACGAGTCAAAAACGCGATTGATGCTTGCTAATCAACCAGTAAAATAGTGTCAGATTTGTAATTATCGCTTAAGAAGTTGCTGGTACACTAATTGCTAGTAACTCAATAAGCATTATTTTTTAGTTCTGGGAGGCAATAGTTCGCCTCCCTTTATTTGTAGTACCAACGACTGAGTTATGCAGACGTGGGAATAATAAAGAGTAAAGGTAGATGATGAAAAAAACTCTATTAGCAGTGGCGCTACTTGGCGCATCTTCTGCGGCAATGGCGGATTCTTGGATTTACGGTGGTGCAACAGTAGGTCAGTCTGACTACAAAGGTGAGACGGACACATCATACTCTGTTCACGTTGGTACAGGCATTCTACCTATCATTGGTGTTGAAGCTGGTGTAACACAACACGGTGAGTTCAACGTAAATGGTCAAGACACTAAGCTAACTTCTTACTACGCAGCACTTAAGCCAAGTATCGACTTCGGTCCGCTACACGTGTACGCAAAAGGTGGTTTCCATCAGTGGGACAAAAAAGTGAAAGGCGGCAAAGACGATGACGATTTGGACCTAATGTACGGTGTGGGTGCTGAGTACTTCATTTTTGGCCCAATGTCTGTTGGTGCTAGCTACATGAACTACACTGCTGGTAAAGACGATATCAGCACGTTCTCTGTTAACGCAACACTACATTTCCTATAAGCGTCAAGCTTTCTAACACCATATGAAACACACCGGCTTTATGTCGGTGTTTTTTTGTCTGGAAGTCACAAAACAAAAGTTGAACATAAATTATTCACTTTTAGAGTCTTAAAATGCCTATGCTTTCCAATATATAGTGGCGATTAAATGCGCATATTTGCGTAATGTTTCGCTTAGGAATCGATCAGGAAGGGATAGTATGAAAAAAACACTCTCGTTATTCGCTCTAACGTTGTGCTCAACGTCAGCAATGGCTGACTCTTGGATTTACGCTGGTGGCCAAATTGGTCAGTCCGATATCGACAGCGAAAATGATACAACTTATGGTATTCATGTCGGTACTGGTATTTTGCCATTCATTGGCATTGAGGCAGGCTACTTTAACCACGGCAAAGTGGATTTATCTTTGAGTGGCAGCAGGGGGAGTGCTGATTTTGATTCATTCTATTTAGCGGCGAAACCTAGTATCGACTTCGGCCCGTTACACGTTTACGCAAAAGGCGGCATCAATGCATTCAACGTTGATTATGACGGTGGACTTGGAAACTTAGACAAAGATGATGGCGTCTCTTATATGTATGGTGTTGGTGCCGAATACTTCTTGCTTGACAATGTGTCTGTGGGCGCGAGTTATCAAGCGTTTGGCGTGGATATTGAAGGCGATAGCGATACCGTTAGCAGCGTAACAGGGAACATCACCTTCCATTTCTTATAACGCTCGCTGGATGAAAGGTTTGCTGATTTGGTTTCGTCGTTAATTGTGAAACCAAATCAGCGCAGGTCTTCTCTATTTGCGCAGTGACTGGCTATGAACTTAAGTATTTCTTGTGTCTTTTCTAGTCTACAACCTACGACAAAATCAATCGTTAGACCTCGTAATTTTTGTGTTGATATTATTTCCCCTTCATTTGTCTCGAATTGAGCCTAAAATGCAATAAACCACGACTTTTTGCAAAAATATGTGATTGCTGCTAAAATTCGTCCCGCTTTAAAACTTTAGAGTTCAAATTAATGGAGGGCGGTATTGGAGTTCTTCTCACCTGAGGGGCGTTTCAAATTCACGTTAAATTTGTATTTATGGATAATGCATTTAAAAAATATAGTATTGATACAACCGATTATCAGGTTGGACAGGATAACGTTCAAAAGTGGGGATTCGATATACATAACCCGGTTTTTGGCATTAGTGCGGGGCTCGTTGTTTTCTGTCTGATTTCACTTCTTCTTGTTGAGCCAACCACTGCTCGTGACGTATTAAACGGTCTAAAAAACGGAATTATCGAACAGTTTGATGCGTTCTTTATGTGGTCGACAAACTTCTTCTTATTGTTCGCCGTTGCTCTTCTTTTTTCTCCGCTAGGTAAAATCCGCTTAGGTGGCAAAGAAGCAACGCCGGATCACTCAACCGTTTCTTGGTTGTCGATGCTTTTCGCCGCGGGTATGGGTATTGGTCTTCTGTTCTGGAGTGTGGCTGAGCCGACCGCGTATTTCACTGATTGGTGGGGAATGCCACTGAACGCAGTACCATACACCGAAGAAGCAAAATCCCTCGCGATGGGTGCCACTATGTTCCACTGGGGTGTGCATGGTTGGAGTATTTACGCCCTTGTTGCGTTGGCGCTTGCTTTTTTCGCCTTTAACAAAGGTTTACCGCTTTCATTGCGCGCGGCGTTTTACCCAATTTTTGGTGACCGTGCATGGGGCTGGTTAGGTCACGTTATTGATATCCTTGCTGTACTTTCGACGTTGTTCGGTCTTGCGACTTCTCTTGGTTTGGGTGCTCAGCAGGCAACCAGTGGTATTAACCATGTATTTGGTTTAAACGGCGGCATCGGTACACAAATGGTGGTGATTGCGTTTGTAACCTTTATTGCTGTGCTTTCTGTTGTTCGTGGTATTGACGGCGGTGTCAAACTCCTAAGTAACGTCAATATGATCGTTGCGTTCGCTCTGCTTATTTTTATTACGTTCATTACCTTTGATACTGCGATGGGTTCATTAGTCGACACGACAATGGCATACATCCAAAACATCATTCCGTTGAGTAACCCGCATGGTCGTGAAGACGAAACGTGGATGCACGGTTGGACAGTGTTCTACTGGGCTTGGTGGGTATCTTGGTCTCCGTTTGTGGGTATGTTTATCGCTCGCGTATCGAAAGGCCGCACCGTTCGAGAATTCTTATTCGCAGTCATCGTTATTCCTACAGTTGTTACTTTGATTTGGATGTCTGTGTTTGGTGGTATCGCGCTTGACCAAGTGGTGAATAAAGTTGGTGAGCTAGGTGCAAATGGCCTAACTGATATTTCATTGACTCTGTTCCATGTTTACGATGCGCTTCCGTATAGCTCAGTGATTTCAATGCTTTCTATCGTGCTGATTCTGGTATTCTTTATTACATCGTCAGACTCTGGCTCGCTGGTTATCGATAGTATTACCGCCGGTGGTAAGATTGATGCACCAGTACCGCAACGCATTTTCTGGGCGTGTATTGAAGGCGCAATTGCAGCCGTAATGCTTTGGGTTGGTGGTAAAGAAGCCTTGCAAGCATTGCAATCAGGCGTTGTTGCAACAGGGTTACCGTTTACTTTTGTTCTGCTGTTGATGTGCGTAAGTTTGGTGAAAGGGTTAAGAACTGAACTGCCAGCTTACAAATAAATACAACACGATCCATGATTGAGTTTAAATGCCGAGCCTAATGTGCTCGGCATTTTTTATTTCTACTTTTCTTTTCCAATAATTTCGTTACAGTTTAGGCTTATTCCCACCTCATTAAACTGCATTATGTCACTGGCTAAACTCATTCTTATTCGTGGACTTCCGGGTTCAGGTAAAACAACCTTAGCAAAACAACTGGCAATAGAGCTTGGTGCTAAGCATTTTGAAGCTGACATGTATTTTGAAAATGATGAAGGTGATTATCACTTTGAACCAGTTCAATTACCTCAAGCGCATGAGTGGTGTTTTCAGCAAACTAGAAAGTGGTTGAACAAAGGGAGAGTCGTGATTGTGAGCAATACGTTTGTTCGACATTGGGAGATGAAGCGTTACATGGACTACTGCATGAAGAAGCGCATCGAGGTGGAAATTAAAGTGTGCCACGGAGCGTATCAAAGCATTCATGATGTGCCACCAGCGACGATAGAAAAGATGCGACGCCAGTGGCAAGAGTGACCGTTACCAGAACCGGAAGTTATTGACCTCGTCCGTCAATCATCACAACGAATGTTTTGCTCATGATTGAAAGGTCCATTGAAATCCAAGAGTAAAACGAACCTAAGCTTAGTGCGTAACTGTGGTCAAACCCAACTTTGCGTCTTACATCTTCAATGCATGCATCATAGCCTTGGTTAACCTGAGCTAAGCCTGTGATACCCGGTAACACGCCATATGTGCGCTCTACAAAATAGGGGATTTCATCTTCTAATTTCTGGTAGAAAGCTGGGCGTTCTGGGCGCGGCCCAATCATCGACATTTCACCTCTCAACACATTAAACAGTTGAGGTAGTTCATCTAAACGCGTTTTGCGTAAAAAGCGTCCTACTGGCGTGATGCGGGGATCATTTTCAGTTGCCCATACTGCGCCAGAGCGTTGCTCTGCATCAATATACATGGTGCGAAACTTCATGATTTGAAAAAGATCCATTTTTTCTGGTGTGCAGCGTCCTACTCGCAATTGGCGATAAATCACAGGGCCTTTCGATGTGGTTTTGATCGCTAGCGCGATAAATGGGAATAGTGGTGCAGTGACGACCAAAATAAGCATTGCAACCAGTACATCAAACGTTCTTTTTGCGTGGCATACATTTGAATCGTAGCGTGAGTTTTTCATGATGCTTTCCTTATTGGTTGACGCGTTTCCAACGTCCATTTTCCATTCCGAGCAAATACTTCATACCGCCGATAAAGTTGGCGAGATGACCAATGACGATGTAGCTAATCAGCTTAAAAGGTTTAATAGTGTTAAGTGCTGGCATTAAGTAAGTAATAAGCGCGATGCTGTAAATACCAACTTGTGCGAACAGCATTACTTGAAACAGCGGATTGTGTGCCAGTAGTAGTGAGCAAATAAAGCAAACAATCATCAAATAGGGTGTTGCTAAGCGCAGAACCTTTCCCGATAGAAATGCAAAGGCAGTGCCACGATAACGAGGTAGCAGTAATTTCTTTAATTGCATGAGCTGCTGCATGTTACCCGCTGAAATTCTTAGGCGTCGTTTGAAATCTGCGTCGTCTGAGCTTTGTTCGAGCTCAAGAGCCAGCATGTTTGGCTCGTAAATAGCGCTATAGCCTCGCAAAACGATTCTCATAGGGAGAATAAAGTCGTCATTAATGGTGCTAACTTCCAGTGGTTCAAATAAGTGAGTTCTGAAAGTGTAAAACGCACCGTGGGAACCAATCGTTGAACCTAACAAGGATTCTTGGTGCTTTACTCGAGACTGGTATTGCCAATACGCCGCTTCACCTTGGTTATTAGTGCTCATTATTTGATATGTTGCGTTAACCACTCCAACGTTCTCATTTTGATAATGCTGACTAGCTAGCAACAGAGAATCGCAAGAAATCAATGCCGACGTGTCACTCAGTGCGGTAATGTCCGAGCTAACATGACGCATTTCTTCGTTGAGTAGGGCAACTTTACCGTGATTGATTTGGTGATCATTAATAATGAACAGAGTATCAGAGCAGATTGCTTCTTGAATTGTCGCTTGAGCAATCTCGGCTGTGTTATCTGTGCAGCCATCACATGCGATCACTACTCTTAACTTATCCCTTGGGTAATCTAGGCTCGCAAGGTTACGGATCTTCTCTGCTATCCATTGTTCTTCATTGTAGGCGGGCACGATGACAGTAATAGAGGGTAGCTGGCTGTCTGTTTTGGAGGCTTTGTAAGCTCGCTCTACAAATGGTGCTTTGGTTTCGTCTTGCTGTTTTAAAGGAAGCCACTTAAGGAGCAGTGGATACCCAACGTGATGATAGACAATCAAAAACGCGGATAAACCAAACCCTATAATCCAAAGTAAATCATTCATAGCTAGCCTCCTTGGCCAAACGTGAGTAGCGACTCACCATGTCTCTGATATCAAAGTGTTTGAGAATAAAAGTTCGAGGAGAATGGTGTGATGATTCCAGTTGCTGTGATAACGCTTCGGCCAACGAAAACACGCGATTTGCTTCAACCAGTGTGCTGTTGTTCGGACAGAGCGTCTCTTTCACGCCGCCAACATCCGTCGCGACGCAAGGAATGTCACATGCTTGAGCCTCGAGGGTTGAGAGAGGAAAGCCCTCTTGAAGTGATGGTAAGCAAAACAAATCTAGGCTTTGGTAAAAGCTGGGCATATCGTCCACCAAACCTAAAAAGGTTACTCGATCCTCAAGTTTTAACGTTCTAACTTGTGCTTCCAATTGAGTTCGCTGAGAACCATCTCCAGCAATGGCTAGGTGTGTGTTTGGCGTAAGATGAGAGAAGGCTTCGATAAGCACTTTATGGCCTTTAACTGCTTCTAGACGCCCGGCAACGCCAATCACGATTTTGTCGGTTGGAAGTTCAAACAAGTGTCTTGTTGCCGTTTGGTCACCGCTTTTAAACTTCTGACAGTCAATCCCGTTATGGATAGTACAAACTTTGCGATACTTTAACTTAGTCTGTATTTGATGGGCGACAAAGTTAGCATCGGCAACTACTTGCGGGCGAATCACCGTTAGCAAAAGGGACTGTAGTCGAGCTGATTTTTTGTTATTAAGGTGCCATGCGTCGTGCTCGGTATGAATCACTACAGGTACGTGCGCTAAACGTGCAGCAATACCACCATACAGAAGTGGGCCGATATGATGGGTGTGGACCACATCAGGCTTAAGTCCTTTGAGCATGGAAGTCAGTGTACTGATGGTTTTTCCGCTGAATCCAGGTTTCTTATTAAGAAAGTGCAGTTGGCCTTGGTAGGGCAATAGTTTTTGCCAACCTTGTAGTGCATGTTCTTTACTTCCTTCTAAGCTCACGACAAAAACGGAATGGTTGGGCTGCGCAAAACGAAGTATTTCTAGTACGAGCGTTTCTAAACCGCCAGGAGCTAAGTGTTGCACGACGTGTAATATCACTTTTTTGCTGTGCTCAGTGTTATTGTGCTTTTGTCTGACTTCCATTTTCAAACCCTCGTTGAGTTCTTTGTTTATTTAGGAATTGCAGACAGCGTGCCAAAAAATTAATCATTTAAAAACAATAAGTTAATGTTTATACTTGTGAGGCTTTATGTTTATTCTCAATTTGAGATTCATATTAGTGGACATGCTATGAGGCTGTATAAGGCAGTAGTAAAAGAAAAGCACTCGCCGACTGAGTGCTTGTAAATGAGTTCTTATGGCGGTTAGTTTCCGTACACTACGTTAGGTAAAGTGGTGATGACAGGAACACCAAGGTGTTTTTCTAATGCTCTTTTAGAGCGGATAGAGTTATCGGCTAACTCTAGTATCGCCGCTAATCCAATGCCTAAACCAGCGCCACCAATAAATCCTAAAATGACAAATACAAAACTAGGTAAGTTAGTTGGAATCGTTGGCGTGAACGGTTCATCAATGATTTTTACGCGCTTATTCTCTTCAAACTCTCCCAAAGAACCCGTTAGTTGGGCCATCTCATAGCGTTCGACGAGTTCATCATACATTTCTCTCTTCACTGCGACGTCACGAGCTAAGCGGTTGATTTCTGTTGCTGTGCTCCCAAATTGGTGCGCATTTCGCTCTAATTCTTGGATCATGTCTCGCAAGCTGTTGGTTTCTTCCGTAAGTGCTTCAAAACGTCCGCGCATCATTTGTAATTGATGTAGTTGGGAGACAAGTAGAGGCTGTGCTTCGCCAAGACTGTTTACTGTGGTATTGCTCGCGATATCCCATAGTTGAGCACTGTTTAGTTCTGGTTGTTTAGAGTTCAAGAGTACCGAGCGTTCCTGCTCCAACCGGTTTAATTCTCGCAACTTACCTTGCACTAAACTATGCGCCTCTGTGTATTTAGCGCGAAGCAGGGTAAGTTCACTACGAATGTCGATGATTTGCTCTTCCAGTTTACCGATAACCGGGTTCGTTTTGGATAGTTGTTGATCCAAACTGCCTAGACTTCGTGAAACACCAGCAAGCTCCGCCTCCTTTTCGGCTAGCGTTTGTTTGAGGCTAGCAAGGCGAGTAAGGCTTTGAGCTTGCATTTCGGGCGTCGCGTCTGAGTAAGTATTTTTATATTCTGCAAAGGCTTGCTCTGCCTTGTCTAGTTCTTCCCTACGTTTGTTGATGTGGATAGTCAAAAAATGGCTCGAATCTTTAATCGAAGAACGCTCAGGAGCCAAAAGCTGTTCGACAAAATGCTCTCTGACAGACAGCAGCATCGACTCCATTCCTTCTGATTTACCACTTTGCAATTGAATTTGAATGAAGTCTTTACCGAGTGGCTGAACAGACAGGCGCGACGCGAGATCTTTTATGATGAACTCTTGCTCTTTTGCACTCATCTCATCATTGATCAACGATTGTTCTTTTGCGACAGAATACAAAACGTGTCGGCTTTTTAGCAGAGTACTGAGTGCGCTCAATCGGTCTTTAAGCATTGTTGAGACGGCAAGGTCTTGAAGGAACGGGTTCATTTTCGCTGTCTCTTGAATAAGCATGCTGGTGTGAGCAACATAAGTCGTCGGAACCAGCTTACTTACGATGAAACCCAGCACCGGCAAGACAAGCATTGGTATAACGATCATGTAACGACGTCGCCAAGCGCCATGTAGTAATACACTAAGGTTCTCTCTCAAATCGTTCATAGCGTCCTCACTAATTTCTCAACTTGGTTGGCTCTTGCTTCCCAGCTTTGCTGTTGAACATATTGCTTTGAGTTTGCCGGGGGGGGGATCAGGTGATCGAGACTGGCACATACGTCTTCGACATCTTGAACCACATGAAGCATATGTTTGTAGGGCATTAATGCAGGAAACGGTGTGCTGATAACAGGGGTTCCTGTTGCCAAGTACTCAAGAAGTTTAAGCGGATTACATGCCTTGATTTGAGCGTTATCAACAAAGGGCAACCAACTGGCATCCCAGTGTTGGGAGTAACGTGGCAGAGTGTGATGCGCTCTCGGGCCCAGGTAGTATACGTTGCATCTTTGTGGAAGTGGATTATCACTGAACTCGTTAGGGCCGATGAACACGAGATCCCAGTCAGGCGCTTGGTCTGCGACTTGGGCAATTAAGTCGTAGTCTAACCATTCAGACAAACTGCCATAAAAGCCCAGCACTTTGCGGCCGTTGTCAGGCAAGTCTTTGGCCTTCGGTGCTGGCTCAGAAAACAGACTAACGTTGACACCATGAGGCAAAGTGACGGTTTTATGTGATGGAAACTTGGTGGAGAGTGTTTCGCTTGCCGTAAAGATAACGCTGGCCGCATTAACAAGAGTACGTTCGTGCTTGGCCACCGTGTCGTGGTCAACACCAGCTAAAGCGCTAAAGTCATCGCCACAATAGTAAATCAGTCCACGTGGGTTCATTTCTGCGCAAAGATCAGCAGCAGTCGGGAGCGACGTCCAAAATACAGGCTTATCAAAACCAAGAGCTTGTAATTGTTTGTTGAGTTGGTGTTTCATCATCTTAGCGGCCACTTTTCTTGCTAATGCAGAACTAGGGGCAGGAATGGTGAGCAAGTTGATGATGTGAATGTTTGGGTTTGTTTCAGAGTCCAATGTTGGCTTGTGTGAGCCTACGTTATGAAATACACGAGTGAGTTTGTTTAACGCACGCTGTATGTCTTTAGAATCCAGCTTAGGTTGACGAAGGCCAATGGAGTTCACCCAAAGGATTCGATGGTTCGCTGCTAGTTGCTTGACAATATGCTGAGTGGAAGAGGGTAACCCACCAAAATCTTCTCCAAATACTACGATGTCCGTCATGTGGCTCTCCTTGAGTCTTGGTTATTTGATTACTAATTAAGTGAGTAATCACAATGCGTGCCAAGGAATTAGCCATTTTAAAACAGTGAGTTATGGGTTTTGTTTATGTTTGAAACTAGGATTTCTCATTTTGACAGTCACTTTGAACAATTCGGCTAACTACAACTGTTAATGCCGCTAGAATGTAAATTGGCCAGGTGAAACCTTGAGTCAGAAAAGTGCCTGATACGATGGTACCGATAAGCCCACTTAACACGGCGTTTGCTCCTACAGAGAGGGTGTAATCTGATTTTGGTGTCAACAATGAGATGGAATGCAAAGAGGTGCGGATCAATGACACAATTAAAGTAATGAACACCGCGAGCCCGACAAAACCCGTTTCTGCTAACACGCCAAACCAAGTGCTATGGACGGCGTGGTTGATACCATCCCAGTGTGGGCTGTAGAAATAGTAATTAAAGTAGAAGTTATCTAGACCTACTCCAGTCAACGGGTGATGCAGCGCCATTTTAAATGCCGCTTCCCACGCATAAAGTCGCCCCATCGCAGAGGCATCTATACCATCCTCAGCGGCTCCCCCCGATTCTCGTCCTGAAATACCAGCGAATGCGTAGAGTACGATCGCTGCGATAGCACCTAATACCAAGACTAATGTTTTGCTTTTGATGTGTTTAAAAGCAAAGTAGGCAAATACAGACAGTGAACCTAGTAACCCCCCGCGGCTCTGAGTCTCAATTATCGCAAAGAACAAAACCAAACAGGTGATAAGGGCAAAGAGCCTGAGATGCTTGGGGGAATGCTTCTCCATCAATTGACTAACGGTAAAGGCAAGGGGAAACATCAGCACTAGTGCCAAATCGTTAGGATCGCCAAGTACGGAACCTATGGATCGTCCTATCGACACGCGCGTTCCTTCGACTAAATCAATGCCATTCGCTGCGTTTTGTAATGCCACTAGACCAATCAATAATCCGGCGAAAATAATTGCTTTTGACATCTGAGCGAGCTGTGAAGGTTTAGTAATAAGCCAGGTGATGGCCAACGTCATAATGATGATTTTCCAATAGGTGTTTTTGAACACCGTTATTGCGATATCACGACTGGAAGCGAATATGATTCCGATGATCACCAGACCCCAAAATATACACAGCCACTTTAATGAAGGGTGCCAAAAAGCTGTAATCTGGCGGCTTATAAGAAGGTGAAAGGCGAGTGCGGCGAGTGCCCCCAGTGATAACAGTAATGGGATCTTGAAGTTATAGATAACAGGAAAGGCTTCGTGAATACGAAAGAATGAAAAAATAACGAACAGTGTGACAAGCCAAAACGTTTGATTGAGAACAAACAGTAACGCGAGTGGTGCGAAACACAACGCAACAATCAAAATGGGATGAGGCATAACAATCCAAAGCAGGCCGATACAGACTGTAATCGTCAGTGCTGCGATGGACTGTTTTGTTCTCACCTTGGTTTCATTCATAACGAGTATCTCTTCACCTGTCCACGCCGTTTCACTATGTATCGAGTGAGAGCATTGAGCGTCTCTTTACTCATGTAGCGAGTGGCTATCCCTGCCAGCAAACTGCATGTCAAAATGCAAATTGCGATGGCGATGCCTATTGATTGTGAAGAGTGAAGCAGGAACAGTGCCACACCGGATATAATCTGTAATAAAACCATCAGACTTAGGTGAAAAGGCAACGTCATACATTGTTGGCCTACTACATAAGTCAGGCCCAGCTTACACAGTTGTGCGTAATAAAGCGCAATGAACACACCATAAATACCCAGAGAAGATAAGCCAAACAGCAAAGCAATCGCAACGCACGCAGAGACGACATTTATACCCAGTAGCCAGCGAGTACGACGCTTGTACAAAATGGAGATGTTAATCAACTCACTCCATTCTTTTAACATGGCGATAGGTAGCAAGAATAAGCTGAATAATACCGCCTCATGATAGGTTTCTGGCAGTAAGTAGGTGATCATCACCATTGCTAATGTGCCAACCACTACACTCAAACCTGTAATGTAAATCATACCTAAGTGTGTGATGCGCACTGCTTCAGTGTTCTTGCGCCCTTCTAAGTAGTTAAATCGACGTGGCATCCACCACATGCCAAATGGCTGCACTAAAATACACATGCCCACTGCAAATTTTACCGCTATCGCGTAAATCCCTAACGTCGCAAGAGAAGTGTTGGCACCAATGAACCAGCGTTCAGCGCCATTGAGACAAAATGCTACTAAACCGGCCATCATCATTGGTAGGCAGTAGTTTAGGTATTGTTTTGCCAATGTCAGCTTAGGAAGGGTGACATTGTAACGGTTAACAATGTGCAGCCAAACAAATTGAGTAATAGCAGCCAACAAGCCCCCCCACAAAACAGAAATAACATGGGGCTGAACAGACAGCGCCGCGACGATAAAAATGACCTGAAAAATGGTGGTAGTGACCATGACGTTAAGCAGTGTTCTTGCTTTGTCGTCTTGTGTTCTTAACCAGGCAGTGCCGATTGCAATACTGCCTTCTAAAACGATAGCAAACATAACAATAGCGAATTCGACTCGCGTAAAAGGCGCGGGAATGGGGGCGATTAAAATGATAGTGAGCAAGCTAAGAGCGACGACGCCAGCGATGAGTAAAGCAAGTGAGTACAGCTGGTTTAGTAGGCTTGTGCGCGTATTTTGATCCTGTTCAACGCCGACGAATCGATAAAGCGCTTCATGCAAAGCGAAACTGACAAACAAGGTCGTAACAACACCAAAGGTTGTTAGAAGCTCAAGCTTGCCCATTTGTTCTGGTGAGAGAAAGTGGGGCAATACAGGCAGCATGATTAGGCTGATGCTTTTATTGATCACTAAGGCGATAGCAAATAGCGTCATGTTGGTCATTGCTTTAGACATGATCATATCCTTTGATGTCTTGCGGTGTCTTGAGTGTGCAATCATTGTTGGTAGCAATTTCGCTAGCGAGGTGCTGGGCGATTGGTAAATAACAACGTTCGGCTGTGTATAGTTGAGAAACATTGAGTGCTTCGATACCCATCGTTACTTTCATCCACGGCGATTCATTCAAAAGGCGAATTGCGTTGTGTAACGAAGCCACATTGTTAGGCGTGTATTTAATACAATTGCGGCCGTGAGTTAACACGCGGTCCCAATAACTATCATCATGTGGAATGACGACACACATACCTGCAGCGAGAGCTTCCAAAATAGATAACCCAAAAGGTTCGTTGAGACTGGTGGAAACAAACACACCACACTGTGAACGCAATTCATCTAAGTTGTTTGGGCACTCATGCCATTCAACACCTTGTGTGTTGAAGTCCGGTGTTGAATATTCCACACCTGCCACATTAGGTTTGATGTAACACACGGTGGATTTGATCTTTTTCGACTCATCAAGTGTTAAAGCATCAAGCAAAAGATCGATGTTCTTCCATTTTAGTAAGCTAGCTGCCCAGAAAACGCGGCTTGAAATCGGATTCGCTTGTTTTGGCCAGCGATCTTTAGATAATCCATTAACAAACGTAGATGTATTCAAACCACACCAATAGCGTTCGGTGGCTGGCTTCTCTGTTTTGAGGTAGACCTGTAATGCTTCTACCATTGATTCGCGGGTGTTTGCCAAGTAGTAAATTGCCGATGCTTTTACTAAGCAGTAGCCAGCAGATCTCGATCGTCCAATAGGACCATGAACCATCTGTACCACAGGCTTTTTGCTAATTAATCGTAGTAAGTACAAAGGCATATCATTACTTGGGCAAGATAGGCCCAAAAAGCTATCTATTTTTGGCAGCTTCATGCACGCGTAGAGAAGTTGGAGAAAGTAGTAAGCGTTCATCAACCAGTAGGTCAGGCCATGAGTCGAGTTAAATGGTGATGGTTTTATTTTTATAACTTGCACACGCGGTGTATCACTAAGCAGTGACGCCCAATGCTCTGGATTTGTAGTGAGTAGATAACCAATCACGTTCAGCTTATCGCACTGCTTAAGGAGCTCTGCATTCGCGATTTTGGATCCACCTTGCATTGGGATGGCGTCGAACATCAATACACGTTTCATGACCGGGCTCCTCAATTGATGCTCAACCAGCGTGAAAGAGGCTTCATGCAGTGAGTCATTGGCATTGGTGTAATGGCGTTATTATTAAGTTCACCTTCGTAAATACGTTCAATAGCGTTGATAGATGCAGTCGTCGTTAAGTGCTGGCTAGCATGTAGGTAAGCGTTTTCCGCCAGCTTGTTTCTTAATGCCGCGTCTTGCATGACTTGTTGAATCGCGTTTAACAGGCTCGCCATTCCACTGTTCTGGTACAGCAATGCAGAGTGATTATGCTCGAACAACTCAGGAATGCCTCCCGTTTTAGGAGCCACGATAGGCAGTTGAGCTAAAGCCGCTTCCCCGAGCACGAGACCAAAGGCCTCTTCATAGGCGCCGCTAATAAAAGCGTCTGCATTACCACACATCCACTCTCCGGCATTGTGTTGCTCCCCGACAAAGTGCACTCGCTCTTGGATACCAAGATCCGCGGCAAGCTGTTGCAATGCTTCTCTTTCTTCGCCGTCACCAACAATAACAAGGTGAGGGTTGTGGTGGTGGTAGTTGTGCATGCGCATTGCGCGAATAAGGCGGTCGAACCCTTTGCGCTTAATCAGCGAACCCACCGACAGAAAGGTAAAGGCCTGTGATGGGATTCCGAGGCGATCTTTAATGTCGATGGGTGTATCCACGCCTTGAAGTGACACGCCGTTGTGTACGACATGAAGTTGGTTTTGCGGGTAGCCGTCCTGAAGAATTTCGCGTCCAACATCTTTGCTAACGCAAATCAATTTTGGAGAGAGGTGAAGTCCGAGAGAGAAGCGATCGCGCAATGTATAATGGCAATGAAGTTGCGTGACAAGTGGTATATGATTCATGCGAGCAGCCAAACACATCCATTGACAAGGGCCGCCGCTATTGACGTGTACCAAGTCGATGCTGTGCTTTTCGATCAAATCTGAGCCTTGTTTGATAAGGCTATTCCACCCGCTAATATCCCAGCGTGGAGCGCTCCAACCACCAACCAAATTGAAGGCTGAATGTTCCGCTTCAATTCCGAGCGATTGGCACTTATCGATTAATGGTTGGCAGTTTGACCATACGAAAGGCTCAAACTTATTGCGGTCGATTCCTGAAATGAGATCCAGAAGCACCACTTCACTGCCGCGAATCCAATTATCACCATAATGAACATATAGAATGCGTTTTGGCGTAGTCATAAGTCACCTCTGTCTCATCATTAATCTGCGTTAACTGCTGAGCTGCAATAGAGATGCCAAAATATGCCATTAGTTTATGTGATTGAATCTTATATGATATTTATGTTTGGAAGTCATCATTCTCATATTGAGAACCAATATGGATTAGTGATCCGTTTCAATTTGATATTTTTGTAGCAATACGGGAATCACACTTTGCGCTGAGAAATCATCAATGATGGTTTGTCGAGCATTCTGGCGAATGAGTGATTGTTGCGCTTCACCAATCGACATCCAGTCATGAAGACATTTAGCAAGAGAGGGAATGTCTTCGACGATAAAACCATTTTTACCCGTTTGGATAATATCTGGAAGACGACCTACACGTAAGCTCATCACGGCAATGCCTCTCGACATGGCTTCCAGCGCCGCCATTGGAAGACCCTCATAACGAGAAGAGATGATAAGTACGCTGATATTTTCCCAAACACCTTCCATATCGGTTTGATGGCCGAAGAAAGTCACGTTTGGAGGGGCAGTTTGATTAAGCGACTCTTTTTCTGGGCCATCACCGTACACACTAAACTGTAATGTTGGACAGAGCCTCGCTACCTCAATAAATTGATCGGCGCCTTTTTCCTGACTCAATCGGCCGACAAAAGCGATCTCCTGATAGTTGAGTTGACTGTTGGGAATCGAAACAAAGTTATTCAGCAGTTCTGAAGAACAAAAAACTTTGCGCTGAATACTTGGACTGACAGCAAAGCGATAGTCAGATAGGCTGCCTGAGCTTCTATCAAGCCAATCGTATAGCCATAGCTTCCCTGAGGACGATTCACCAGCATGATAAGTTGAAATCAAACGAGGAAACGTACGGGTGAGCAGTTTGGCGCAGCGCGACAAAATCGACGCTTTATAACCATGGGAGTGAACCACTGAGGGTTGGTGATTGGCGACGGCGCTTGTTAGGTGTTTAATTTTTAAAGCTTTATTGGGCTCGCCAGACAAATAGTTTAAGTAACTCACAGGGATCGCGGCTTCTTTTGCCTTCTGTACAATCTGAGCGGCTGGCGAATACTCAGTGGTTAGCACAACTCGAGCTTTGTTTCCAAAGGCGATTAATCCCCGAGCTAGCTCGATAACGTGACTTTCAATGCCGCCGAATAGACGGCTATCAAGCAAGATCCAAATTTCACCAATGGCAGGTTTATCAAGATTGTTCGAGATTAATTTCATCCGCTTCCCACGCTTGTTTTTTTCGGTAAACCGTAGATGGGCTTAACTCCAGCATGACAGCGGCGTTGAGGACGTTGCCATCACAGTACGCAATTGCGTTTTGAATTGCTTCACGCTCTACTTGCCACATAGGGCGAATGGTTCCATCAGAGTTAAAGTACGGTGAGGTAGCAGCAGAGGACGGTGTACCAGGCTGCTCCGCTGCGGTAATCGACGGTTCGACCGCAGAAGGTGAAGGTTCCTCAGTATAACCAGGTGGTGGTGTGATTGGTGCAATGTTTGCTGACTCTTGAGCAACATGCGCAGGCGTCGTTGTTTTCGTCACTTTAGACTTTTTAGTAAGTTGAGCGGGTAGGTGGCTCACCGTGACTTTTTCGTCGTTATTAAGCACCACAATGTTACGTATGATGTTTTGTAGTTGCCTTACATTACCCGGCCATTCGTAATGCTTGATGATATGTTGAGCTTCGCTGTCGATTGTTGAGAATTTCTTTTTGTCCTGTTTGGCGTAAGTGGTCAAGAAGTGCTTGGCAAGCGTGACGATGTCACTTCCTCGTTCACGTAATGGGGGCATATCGATAGGTATAACGTGCACACGGTAGTATAAGTCTTCACGAAAACGACCTTCTTCTACTTCTGTTAATGGATCTCGGTTGGTGGCACAAATGATTCTCACATCCACTTTCATTTCTCGAGTGCCACCAAGAGGAGTGTAAGTGCCCGTTTGTAGAAAGCGGAGCAACTTCTTTTGCATCTCAAGTTCCATTTCACATAGCTCATCAAGAAAAAGCGTACCACCATGTGCCAGCGTCGCCGCACCTTTTCGATCTGTTGTTGCTCCAGTAAAGGCCCCTTTAACGTGACCAAAAATCTCACTTTCCATCAAATCTCGTGGAATAGCCCCACAGTTAATTGCAATAAAAGGCTTGTCTTTACGGTCGCTCTGGCGGTGGACGGCTTCAGCACAAACTTCTTTACCTGTGCCGCTTTCTCCCACAATAAACACACTGGCAGAAGTTGGCGCAACAGCATCAATGGTCTTGTATACCGCCTGCATCGGGAGGCTTGAACCGATGAATCCGTGATAGTTGTGGCGATCAAACTTGGACTGAATATTTTCCACCAAATCTTCCAATTTGGCGCGTTTAAGGTGCAATGCAACTGACGTTTTTAGGCGATCAGCGTTTATGGGCTTTTCTAAGAAATCTTCCGCACCTTTTTGAATTAGATTAACGGCTAAGTCGACGCTGCCGTGTGCCGTAGCAATAATAACGGACGTAGGAATGTCATTCTGGTTGATCCAATCCAGCACGTCTGCGCCAGACATGTCGGGCAGTTTCAAATCGAGAATGATGAGCTGAGGTTTGCTTCTTTCAATAAATTGAATCGCTTCGCGACCTGTCTCGACATGAAAAATGTCATAAGGTTCGTCTTTCACATACTGCTTATAAAGTATGGCTAGTGAAGTAGAGTCCTCTACCAGTAACACCCTTGGTCTCATAGTCCCATCCCAACGTAGTTTGTTTCATTTTTTATGATTTTTGTCAGCACTACTATTTGGCGTTATGAGTGGTTTATTGCTCTCTAGTGCTGAAAATTCTCAATTTGAGAAAAGCGTTATTTAAGTATTAGCACAAGGTAGGAAATTTGCGAAAAATCCATACTTTTTAATTGATTAAGTTATGCCCAAATAACTTCAAGGTGTGTGGCTTGGCGAGGGTGACTGAATTTGGAGCCTAAATTTCTGAGATGATGTAGGCATCGCGCTTTATCAAACGTGATGCTTCGCTAGGGGGTAAGACACTGATACTACTCAAACCCTTGAGCTTTTCGCTTTTCTAACGCATCAAACGATTCATTGGCGAGTTGAGGAAGTGTTTCACAAAGCTCCAATGCTTTTGGTATTTTTCCTTCGACACAGTACTTCTCAATCATTCTTGCTTGTCTTGAAAGCGTTCGATTGCCTAGAGCGAGAGCAGAACTGCCCAGTGTGTGAACCTCGAACTCTAATGTTTGAAGGTCTTTTGTGCTTAATGCTTGCTCTATTTTCTCCATGCGATCGCGTGACTCTTCGACATAGTGATCAATCAAGGTAGGGATGATTTCGGCGCACGTATCTTTGATCATTTGCTGAAGAATATGCTCATCCACTAATTCTTGCTCGATAGTCAATGTGTTATTTATCGTCATAATAGCGCTCCCTATAACATAAACAGTTCGCTTTTTTTAATTTGCTGAGACAGTTTTTCTTTCCACTTTTTTGGTAAGAAACGCAGCTTGGAAACTTGGCGGATTAACTCATCTTTCAGGCTTGGTGTATGCTTCATGTTCAAGACAGAACCAATCAAGTTCGCATCGCTAGCATCGAGTAGCTTTTTGGCTTGCTCGAGCTGGGTTGCAGTCGTAGAACCATAATGCGCTACTAACAAAGTAGCATCACATACGCCAGCAATCACTTGAGGCGCAATATTGCTTCGGTTGACACTGAGAAGTGGTGATGTATCTATCACGACGCGCTCGTACTGCGTTAACCATTGTGCAATGTTTCGTTTCAGCATTGTTGGGTCTCGGTACGCTAACTGAGTGCTGGCGAGAGATGGAGCAGGGAGGCCGACTAAAGTTTGATGTGTATTCTCTCGTGTGATCAAATGGCCAACCTTCTCGTCATCATCAAATTCGTGAACAGTGTGATAAGCGGGTTTGAATAAGTTAAGGTCTACATACAAAGTATTGTGCCCTGCTAAAACCAAGCGCTCTGCAAGAGATGACGCCACGGAAGTGACACCATCTTCAGATTTACAACCCACAACACAAATCGTTTTGTGGCCTTTCTGTTCGCTCTGAAGATAAATTTGCTCAATCTCAGCGTGAGTTGCAGGAATAGTCATTACAACGCTCCTATTAACACGATGGTTGTGGTGATTTGTAAAATATCTCTTAATCCGGCCCTCGCTTTTTCAACAAAGCTTTCGTCTTTATGGGGAATGTAAATCGTGTCGCCTGCGCGAATAACTGGCAGCTCATAAATGTTGGCTGTTTTACTAAAGTTCACCAAATCAAATGTTCGGGCTTGGCCCTGGCAGCAAGACATATTGACCACACTGATCTTTTCAAGGTAGGCATTGTCAGTTGGTCCTCCTGCTTCCGCTAACAGATCAAGCACAGTCATGTTGTCATTGAATACGTATCGCCCTGGGTCTCTTACTTCACCTAATACGCGTACCGTGGACTCTTTTGAACGATCTAACCAGTTTTTGTTTTTTTCTGGAATGTAAATGGTATCACCAGGACGAACGTGGGGCAGAATTGATTCATCACCTGTTTCAAAGTACATCGATAAATTCAATTTACTCACTTTGGCATAACCTAGGCCTCGGTGTGTGACACGGATGTTGTGAATATCTGCATCCATTGTCGGTCCATCGGCGGCAGACAAAATATCCAGAAAATGCATATCTTCAGTGAAACGATAGCGCCCAGGTGCATTGATTTGCCCGAAAACGTATATCGATGCGTCAGAGCTTTGGCTTACCCATTGCGATTTATTATCGGATGGGTCGTCAGGCAATGCATGTACCCTTACGACTGTACCAGCGGAAACTTGAGGTAGGCTTGATGTTGGTGAGCCATCCAGAATGTATTGGTCTAAGTCAAATTGTGTCATTTGACCGTTATTGGCGACTTCAATTTTGGTGGTATCAGCTCGTCGAGTTGGGCCTCCAACGTGTGCAAGCAGATCAATCAAATCCATTTCGTCTGACCACTCGATGCGTCCAGGGCGAACAACTTCTCCCATCACTGCGACCGCTCGACTAGGTGCTACTTTTAACCAAGACTTCTCATTGAAATCGGTTTTCTCCGGTACGAAAATCGCGTCTCCTGGTCCAACATTTGGTGGTCTGGCTGAAGATAGTCCTTCTGTATGCGCGGTAAGATCGAATTTGATTACTTTGCCATCGGCTTTTATAACGCGAATTTGGCGAGATTCTGCGTAGCGAGTGGGCCCGCCAGCGTTGGCGAGGATATCCATGAAGCTAGCGCCTTGCTTGCCTTCGTATGCCCCAGGATGGGCGACTTCACCCATCACGTAAACCACATTTGCACCTGCTTTGATTTCTTCTTCCTGTTTTGGGACAAAGATGGTGGCACCTGGCAGGATCTCCGGCAATAGGCTTTGGTCTCCAGTATCAAGGTACTTTTTCAGGTTAAACATGGTTGGGTTATTGTTTGTTATCACGCGAATTTGCTCAACACTGGCATATCGTGTCACGCCGCCAGCTCGCATTACGACATCAACTAGCGTGGTGTTTGGCTTGTATGAGAACGAGCCAGGTGCGTTGACTTCACCAAAGACTTTGATTGCACGAGCGGAATCTGCGCTGTCACCTGAATTCGCGAGTTTTGCTGCATCAAACTCTTGCTCAATATTCCCTACGAGTGGGGAGGCGGGGACAAATAAGACATCCAGTGATTCTAGTTTTGGCAGCTGGCTATTGTCCCCCGTATCAAGGAAGCGTTTGTAGTCAAATTCAATGTTTTTATTTCCACGTTTCACGATCATTTTATCAAGCTGAGCCCCTGCGCGCAGGCCTCCAGCTTCGTACACAAACATTTGAATGTTGGACCCAGAAGGTAAGGTATATTCACCGGGTTTGACCACGTAGCCTTGAACGGACACTAACAACTGTTGCTGTTTAATAAAAACTCGAGCGTTGTTAACGTCACGATACACGGTCTTTAGCCTGTCGATAATCACGTCTTGGAGTTGTTGTTCATTGTAGCCGGCCACTAATACAGGGCCGACTTCTGGTAAATTAATTCGTCCACGACGATCAACCTGAAACCCTTGGTTTAACGACGCCTCTCCAGGTAAGTTAATCTGTATTAAATCGCCGACCTTAACAGTATTGCTCTCATCCGCTATGGAAGAAGGTACCCACGCGACCAGACACAACAACATTAAGAGGATAAATGGTTTCATCGTGTTCATAGCGCGCCTCCTGCCGTTGGGTTGCGGTTTATTGAGGTATCGCTATCTGAATTAGGGCTAATAACCTCGATGCTTACTCGACGATTAGTTAAACGCACTGCGGATGTTTCACCTTCATAGAGTGGCAGGTTATCTCCGACAGATTTGGTAGTGACTCTCTCTGAAGTGATACCAAATACGGTTAGGTAACGCTTTACTTGTTCTGCACGCGCTTGAGCAAGTTTCTGGTTGTAATCGGGTGTTCCAGTTGCATCCGCATGCCCCGTTACTACAAGAGATAGGTTAGGGTGGTCACGTAAAATGTAGGCTGCTTCTGCCAAATGTCCCATGTACTTCGGGTTGATTTCAGCTGAATCGACAGCAAACTGGTTGTCGATATTAAGTAGTGCATAGATATCCGCGACTATGTTTAGGTCGCTACGCAGCGCTTCAATATCATCGGGCGGTGTGCAAGTGGTTTGGCTTAGTACGTAGTCGAGTTGTTGTTCGAGCTGGTTTAAGCGTCGACGCTGAATCACAAGGTCGTTGGCAGCGTCGAGTAAAAGCCCACCTTCTAACTCGCGCGCAATTCTATTTTGTTTTTCAAGGGCCTGAACAACTGCCGCAGGAAAACACCAGCGCGCGCCCTCTTGGATTAGTGCGTCTAGATGTAACTTGGTCAGTTGCCAATCAAACCTTAACCCATGTTCTGGACCTAAAGGCTCGTCAGGCATCACTGGGGAAAACTGATAATTCTCGATCGAGATATCTTGATAGCTTTCCGCCAAGCCACCTTTCCCGTGCTCTGGGTAGTCAAACGACGAACAACCAAATATGCCGACAACAAGAACGTTTACTGCATATCGTCGTATAAGATTTACCATGCCAACCTCCGTTTAAACCGGTATTTTTAGTGTCCTTTTGAGTTAACGGGAATGGCATGGTTGATACGAAGCAAGCTCATGATTTCTAAAGGTTGGCCTGATACGTTTTCAATACTCATGCTTCTTTCACGTTCAACTAGACGCTTATATAAGTAAACAATGGCACCAATCCCTGAAGAATCAAGAAATTGGACGTGCTGTAGGTTAATTTCGACTTCTTTGTGATGATTGTTGTGAATTACCTCATCAATGTGATGTTGTGCTTGTCGACAGCCGCTTGCATCTAAGTCACCAAAAAACTCAATGGCTAACTTGTCTTGATTGATTTCTAGTTTGCGTAGTTCCATGACTCTGTCTCCGTTTGTTTTTCTAATTGGATATAGAGCAGGTAACGTGCCAATTTGAAATTAATGAAAAATCAAATAGTTAAATATTGTTAATGATATTGTTCAATTTGAGAAAGGACTGATTCTCAAATTGAGAATCAAAAACGTACAGAGAAATGGTTTGCTTATAAGAGGTTTTGAGCCGAAAGAAGTCGTTAGAGCTGGGGGCTCGTCATGATTAGATTCCAACTCGATTGACGAACCATCCGCCTTACGTGAATAACGTGTAACGACTAAATGCAAAACCTGTCTAAAGTTTATGATTATCTTTGCAAATTATTACTAATGTTGATTGTTATGAGTCGAAGAATGACTAGTAATAAATAGGTCATCGAGAGGACTTACGTTTCAATAAAGGCGATTTTTTGTACAAGGTCTTCTTATGCCATTAAAAATGACATTAATTGCGCTGGCTGTTATGGCAGCGTCTTCACAGCTTCAAGCGGATACGTCTCTCGCACCACCAGTTTCTCTTGCACAAAGCTATCAGGATGGCATTGATGTGTCTGAATATTGGTATAGCGAAAAACTTGATGGTGTTCGCGCTTATTGGACTGGGCAACATCTCGTGACGAGAAATGGTAATCGAATCTACGCCCCAGATTGGTTTACAGGACCTTTGCCTGATTATCCGTTGGACGGTGAACTTTGGGCTGGGAGAGGTAATTTCCATCTTGTTCAGCAAACGGTGTTAGATAAAACTCCTGTAGAGTCTGCTTGGCGACACATCGACTTTATGATCTTTGATATGCCATATTCCGCTGGTGATTATCGGAAGCGTTATTACAACATCAAAGACTTAGTGCTTGAAGTCGACCAGCCTCATATCAAATATGTCGAGCACCGAGCGATTCAAAATGAAGCTCATCTGTTTACACAGTTGGATAAAATTTCAATATCCGACGGTGAAGGGGTGATGTTGCGGAAGGTATCAAGCCGCTATCAGGCTGGACGCGGTAGTGATTTGCTTAAACTAAAACGATACGCAGATGATGAAGCGTTAGTTGTGGGTTATAAGCCAGGAACAGGGCGCTTATTAGGTATGATGGGAGCAATGTTAGTTCGCTTACCAAATGGCATTGAGTTTTACATCGGTAGCGGATTTACCGATGAAGTACGTCGCCAGCCTCCGAAAATTGGTTCAACCATTACATTTAGATATAACGGTTTTACACATACTGGTAAACCACGTTTTGCTCGATTCTTGCGTGAAAGGTTGAAGGAATAGAACGCTCTGCACTTACTAGTTGCCAACGGTTACGCCACATCGTTTGAAGAGACCCTGCCAAAACTGAACGTGGTTTAGGGTTTCTTGCCTAAATGTCCTATGTGCCTCAATGATGCCATACTGGTGACCATGGAGTTGCATACGGTTCTCCACCAAAGTGGCACCATCATTAAGTTGTTGATAGGTACTGTCTAAATAAGCCAAATAAGGTTGCACTTCTTCAACGTAAATGGATTGAAAGACATTTCTTAAGTAGCGGAACTGAGTGGTGTCTCTGTTCGGCCCGCACAATACATTGCTCTGGTTCTGCTCAAGTAGCTGAGTTGTCGCTTTTAACCAAAGGGATGTGTTTACCATTGAATAGTAAAGTCGTCCGAGTAAACGAGATTTCTCTAACTCTTCTTGATATTGCGTAACTTCCACATCGGGAAGACGTGAGACCGCGCGGTGGGGTAAATCATACATTTCGCTGAAAATACGATAGACATCGTTAATGCGTGCAATATCATTCGTCGTGTCTTGAGATAGCCAATCAGAGGCAGTTAGTTGCTTCTGCATGGCATCACTTACAAGTAGTAAGTTGTCGAGATGAATGTCTAAGTGTTGCCACTTGGTTGAGTAAAGCTCTGTCAATGTCGCGCGTTCTTCATCGCTAAGTGGAAACTCGGATAAACATCGATGCATGACTCTTAAAAGGGCAGTTTGATAATCAAAATCATGAAAGGCATCCTGCACCTTTCCAAGTTGCGAGTTTTTCTCAGCAAGTAAATTGAAGAGTCCGCACTGTCGTAATTGATAGCTCTCTAGCAGGCCAATAGATAGCCTTGGCAATGGCTCGAACAAAACGCGTTTCGCAGGAATCGTTACCGTAGACTGTAATTCTATTGGAATAGCAGGAGCTTCCAATACATTGGCTACACGTTGATGATACTTATCAAACATGGCGTTCTCTGGATTAAACCAGTTATCACAACCATTAAGAATCAAGATTAAGAACAATAAAATAGACCGCACAAATATCCTTTTTTATAACTTCGTATCCGTTGTCTAGAGAGCAAAATCAACCGCTTCGTAATCTTGTTATAAGTATACTCAACCGTGTGATTATTCGATCAAAAAAGCCAGCGGAAGCTGGCTTTTTTTACTTTTTATTGAACTGAAAAGTTCAATTGCACTTCTGGCTCTTGGCGATGCATCCAACGCATTCTGACGCCTAACATAAAGGCCGCAGAAGATAGGCCGATGATAAAACCAAGCCAGAAGCCTTGTGCTCCCATTGGCTCGACAATCCAGTCTGTACGGCCAAGGACGTAACCAATTGGCAGCCCAAGAATCCAATAAGCAATAAAAGTACGGTTGAAGATGGCTCGCATGTCTTTATAGCCGCGTAATGCACCAGCTGCGATCACTTGAACCGCATCCGTACATTGATAAACAGCGGCAAACACGAGCAGGTGCATCGCTAGAGTGATTACCTCTGGGTTGCTAGTATAAAGCTCGGCGATCCACTCACGAGACAAGACGGTTAAAATCGCTGTGAGAACGGACAATGCTAGACCAACCATAATGCCGACTCGTGACGCTACGCGCGCGCCATCTACGTTTTCTTCACCAAGTCGATGGCCGACACGAATGCTTACTGCTGCACCAATACTCATTGGTAGCATAAATACCAACGAGGAGAAGTTAATCGCGACTTGATGCGCTGCCACAATGATAGGACCCAGTGGTGAAACGAGCAGTGCAACGACAGCAAACAGTGTCACTTCAAAAAACAGCGCTGCTGCAACAGGAAAGCCGAGCTTGAATAGACGAACTTGCGCTTTCCATTGTGGGCGATGCCATTCTCCAAATAGGTTGATGCTTTTCAATCGCTCTGATGTCATCACATACAGCAATAGCATGGCAAACATGACCCAGTAAACAATCGTGGTTGCTACACCACATCCAACACCGCCTAATTCAGGTGCACCAAACTTGCCGTACACGAAAATCCAGTTTAGAGGAATGTTGAGCAGCAAACCGATAAAGCCAATCACCATTGCCGGCTTCGTCAATGACATACCATCCGTAAAGCTTCTAAGCGTTTGGAAAAGTAAAAAAGCGGGTACTGCTAATATAACGGCATGAATGTATCCCACCGTTTTTTCTGCCATCAGTGCTTCAACATCCATCAGCCCGAGAATAAACTGGGTTTGAAGCAGGACTGCAATTATCGGCACACTGATCAGCAATGCTAAAACGACGCCTTGCTGAATTTCAAACGGGATTTTCACTCGACGACCAGAGCCATTTAACTGTGCGACAACAGGGACCAATGCCATTAATAAACCCACCCCAAACAAAATGGATGGTAGCCAAATACTTGAAGCGACAGAAACCGCAGCCATGTCGGTGGCGCTAACGCCGCCAGCCATTACGGTATCAACAAACCCCATACCAGTTTGAGCGACAGATGCGATCAATACCGGGGTCGCCAATTTGATAAGACTTGATGCTTCTTCTTTATAGCGATGCACTAAAAATACTCCAGAGCGGAACAATAAGTTGAAAGAATGAGAGTGCTCGAGGGCAAAAGATGTGGTGAACGGATCTGATGGTTGATTTTAGTCACGATAAGGTGAAAAAATGCCTCGGAGAAACTCCGCGCAAATGATAAACAATTGTATGTTTATATTCCATAGCTAGGTAGTGAATAGTCGATAACACTGACTGGACGCTCTCTACGCTAAGGATACGCTTTTACTGAGAACAGCAGCGAATCATGGTAATGTTGAAACATGCATGAGAACAAACCAGTGTTCATTAAGCCATGGCTTTATCGTCTGCGGTCTTTATTTCCGACCTGTAGCGCAGTGTTTAGGGCTTAGTCTTCGACTACAGTTGGTATTAAATCAATAGGTAAAAAGAAATGTTTACAGGAATAGTTCAGGGTACGGCGAAGGTCGTTAAAATTGATAAAAAAGAACGCTTTCAAACGCACGTTGTCGAGTTAAGCGATGAACTTTGTAAAGGGTTAGAAATTGGTGCATCCGTTGCACACAACGGATGTTGTCTAACTGTGACTAAGATCGAAGGCAACCTTATCAGTTTTGATTTAATGCAAGCGACATTGGCTCTTACTAATTTAGGTCGGCTGGTGGAAGGGGATAGCGTAAACATTGAGCGCGCGGCTAAGTTTGGTGACGAAATAGGCGGGCATAGCATGTCTGGTCATATTAGTTTGACGGCAGATATTGTCGATATCATCGATACGCCCAATAACCGCACGATTTGGTTTCAACTGCCGCAAGAATCAATGAAATATGTATTAGCGAAAGGTTACATTGGTTTAGATGGCTGCTCGCTAACTATTGGTGAAGTTGAAGCGTGTCGTTTTTCGGTACACCTAATTCCAGAGACCTTGCAGCGAACGCTTTTCGGAGTGAGACAAGTAGGGGAGCGTGTTAATATTGAGTTTGATCCTCAGACTCAAGCAATTGTTGATACTGTTGAGCGCGTTCTTGCAGCAAAACAGCTTTAGAATGAGAAAAAGGAGCCGAGTGCTCCTTTTTCATTTTCAGCCCTAAACCACCTACTTCAGTAGGTGGTTATCATCCGTTTCGGCTTTGCCTGTAAAACTACTCATGCTA